>JBJTFE010000123.1:0-34079 GCA_046093265.1 Phenylobacterium sp.
TCCGTCAGGAGGCCATCCCGATCGCACGGCAGGGCCTCCTGACGACAGCGCTTCGCGCCGCCGGCCTCATCCACCCAAGGCCCGCTCCCGCCGGCTGGTGCGTCGGACATTGATGGCCGAGGCGTCGACGGCGATCTTGAGGTGTGCAGCGTAGAACTTCTCGATCATCTCCACGCTGGTGCGGCAGTTCTTCGCCAACTGGTAGATGTCCGCGCCTTCGGGGAACCGACGCAACCCTTCTAGTGACATAGACTCTTTGAGAATCCAGATTCCGCCAAATCGCGGTCCGCTCTAGGTTCCTCCGCGCACCGACGGCTCACCCCCTCACCCCGCTTCGCGGGGAGCTCCCCCGCAGGGGAGCAATTAGGTCGTTGAAGCGCCGATTCTTTGGCAGGGGGCGCCGACCCGACGGCAGGATCAAAGCCTGCGGGGGATCACCACCTGCATGGACTCGTAGCCCTTCACAAAGGTCGAGAAGACCCGCTTGGGCTCTGAGACCACGACGATCTCGGGGAAGCGCTTCAGGATCTCTTCCCAGATCACCCGCAGCTGGAGCTCGGCCAGGCGGTTGCCGACGCAGCGGTGGATGCCGAAGCCGAAGGACAGGTGCTGGCGGGGCCGGGGGCGATCGATGATGTAGGCGTCCGGGTTCTCGATGATTTCGTCGTCGCGGTTGCCCGAGACGTACCACATGACGACCTTGTCGCCCTTGCGGATCTGCTTGCCGCCGAGCTCGATGTCGGCGAGCGCGCGCCGGCGCATGTGGGCCAGGGGCGTCTGCCAGCGGATGGTCTCGGAGACCATGGAGGGGATCAGTTCGGGGTTGGCGCGCAGCTTGGCGTACTGGTCCGGGTTCTTGTTCAGGGCGTAGACCGACCCGGTGATGGTGTTCCGGGTGGTGTCGTTGCCGCCCACCGTCAGAAGGACGACGTTCCCGAAGTACTCCCGTGGGCTCATCTCCCGCGTGGCCTCGCCATGGGCCAGCATGGAGATCAGGTCGCCGGTGGGCTCGGCGTTGACCCTCTGGTTCCAGAGCTCGGTAAAGTAGGCGTGGTACTCGACGAAGATCTGCATCTTCTGCTCGGGCGTGTCGATCAGGCCGTGCCCGGGCGCCGCCGTCACCACGTCGGACCAGTAGGTGAGCTTGCGCCGGTCCGCCTGGTCCACGCCGAAGAGCGTAGCGAGGGTCATGGCGGTCAGTTCCATCGAGACCTTGTCCACCCAGTCGAAGGTCTCGCCGATGGGCAGGCTGTCCAGGATGGCGCCCGCCCGCTCACGGATCAGCGGTTCAAGGCGGGCGAGGTTGGTGGGGGAGACGGCCGGCGTGACCGTCTTGCGCTGGATGTCATGCTTGGGCGGGTCCATGGCGATGAACATGGGCAATGGGCCCTCGCCGCCGATCTGTTCAAAGATCGTAATGCCGCCCTCGGACGAGAACACCTGGTGGTTGGTGTCCACGGCCATGATGTCGTTGTACTTCGTGACGGACCAATAGGGGCCGTGGTCGCTGTCCGGCGTGAAATGGACCGAGCTCTCCTTCCGGAGGCGCTCGAAGTAGGGCCACATCACGTCGTTTCGGAAGAGGTCAGGCTGTGCGGGGCTGAAGGTCGAAAGGTCGACTTCCCGGGCCAGGGCGCGGTGCTCGGCCGCGAGATCGAGATTGCCGTCGCTCATGTCATGTCTCTCCCGCATCAGACCGCCGGTCGACTGTGAGGCGAAAAATCGTGACGCAGGCGTCAACTTAATGCGTCACGCTCTGAATTCCAACGCCTTTGACTCCGCTTCCGTACTGGTCCGACGCCGGCTCCCGCTCTAGAACAGGATATCTGAGTGGAGACCGCCATGGCCCTTGACGCCGAAACCCGCGACCAGCTCGTCGAGACTGTCCGCCGCTTCGTGACCGAGCGGCTGCGGCCCCTTGAGGGCCAGGTGTCGGAGAACGACGCCATCCCGGATGAGGTGATCGAGGAGATGAAGGCCCTCGGCCTGTTCGGCCTTTCCATCCCGGCGGAGTACGGCGGCCTCGACCTGGGCATGGAGGAGGAGGTCCTGGTCGCCCTGGAGCTCGGCCGCACCAGCCCGGCCTTCCGGTCGGCCTTCGGCACAAATGTCGGCATCGGCGCCCAGGGCCTCGTGATGTTTGGCAATGACGCCCAGAAGGCGCGCTATCTGCCGGGGATCGCCTCGGGCGAGATCATCACCTCCTTCGCCCTGACCGAGCCCGAAGCCGGATCGGACTCCGCCGCCGTCCAGACCCGGGCGGTGCGCGACGGCGACCACTACGTCCTGAACGGCGCCAAGCGCTACATCACCAACGCCAACAAGGCCGACCTGTTCACGGTCATGGC
This sequence comes from Phenylobacterium sp., assembly GCA_046093265.1. Classification (GTDB taxonomy): domain Bacteria; phylum Pseudomonadota; class Alphaproteobacteria; order Caulobacterales; family Caulobacteraceae; genus Phenylobacterium. Next base: position 2,349 of record JBJTFE010000123.1, read on the forward strand.
CCGGACCGACCCCTCCAAGCCAGGCGGCGGCGGGGTCTCGGCCTTCCTGGTCGAGCGCAATCTCCCCGGCCTCTCGGTGGGCAAGCCCGAGAAGAAGATGGGCCAGCAGGGCGCCCATATCTGCGACGTGATCTTCGACAATGTCCGCGTGCCGGTGGAGAACCGACTGGGCGGCGAGGGCGAGGGCTTTAAGGTGGCCATGCAGGTCCTCGACCGGGGACGGCTGCACATCTCGGCGGTTTGCGTCGGGGTCTCCGAGCGCCTGATCGCCGACTGCGTGGCCTACGCCACCGAGCGCAAGCAGTTCGGCCAGGCCATCTCCCAGTTCCAGCTGGTGCAGGGGATGATCGCCGACTCCAAGACCGAGTCCCTGGCGGCGAAGGCCCTGACCCTGGAAACCGCCCGCAAGCGCGACGCCGGCGAGAGCGTGACCATGGAGGCGGCGGCCGCCAAGTACTTCGCCTCGGAGATGGTGGGCCGGGTCGCGGACCGGGCCGTGCAGATCTTCGGCGGCGCGGGCTACATCGCCGACTACGGGATCGAGCGCTTCTACCGGGACGTCCGCATCTTCCGGATCTATGAGGGCACCAGCCAGATCCAGCAGGTGATCATCTCGCGTGAGACCCTGAAGCGGGGCGGCTGATCATGGCCGTGGACATGGAGGCGGTGATCCTGGAGGTCGTCTCCGCCCTTCCCCCCGGCAAGTCGGCGTCCTCGGAAGAGGTCGCGCGGGCGGCGGACCCGGAGAACTGGCGGCGGTTGACCGGACATGTCCGGGGGGCGGCCAAGGGCCTGGCCCGGCAGGGCCGGATCGTGATCCTGCGCCATGGCAAGCCGGCCGATCCCGAGACCTTCAAGGGGGTCTATCGCCTGCGCCTGCCCTGACCCGGCGGGATCAGACCCGGGCCAGCCGCCGGTCGCGCGGTTCCTTGACCATCAGGATGAGGCAGACAAGGCCAAGGACCAGGAAGCCGATGGAGATTCCGAAAACGGCCGGGTAGCCCAGGGCGTCCGCCACGAGGCCGCCGACGATCGGGCTGACCGATGAGGTGATCCCTTCCGCCGAGGAGGAGATCGCCAGCCGCATGGGCATTTCCTCGCGGTTCCCGAACTCCAGGATCATGGTCTGGGCGGCCATCATGTAGCCCGACTGGGACGCTCCCAGGCCGAAGAAGGCCGCGAAGATCGCTGCGGGGCTGTGCAGCCCGAGCAGGATCAGGGTCGAGACAATCCACATCGACAGGGAAATCAGGAGCACAAGCCGGAAGCCGGTCCTGTCGCCAAGATAGCCCCAGAGCAGGTTCGAGAGGGTGTCGGCGCCCAGGTAGGCGAGGGCGAGGAGGGCGAGGATCCCGCCTGAGAGGCCTGTCGAGGTGGTCGCATAGATCGCGTAGAAGGGCACCGCCATGCGGCTGGCCGTGGTCAGCATCTGCATCAGCAGGAAGGCGGCGTAGCCGGGGTCCGACATGATCAGGGCCGGAAAGTCGCGCACCCGGTCGCGGAAGCGGGCCTTGGGCGGAAGGTTGGGCGGCTCAGGCTCGCGCAGCAGGACCTGGAGGGCCCAGAGCCCCATGGACGTCAGGATGGCGGCCAGCAGGAAGGTCACGGAGTATCCATGACCGAAGAGGTCGGGCTGGATGATGTATTTGCCGGCGGCCCAGGCGAGGACCGCCGCGATAAGGCCCCCGGTGGCGTTGCGCCAGGCCTGGAGCCGGCCCCTGCGGCTGAGCGGTATGACCTTGGCCATCAGCATGCCGAAGACCACCCTCTGGGCGCCCATGAAGACGCCGAAGAGGAAGAGAAGCGCCAGCATGGCGTAGACCAGGGACTGTCCCTGGAGAAACCAGCCGGCGGCGGCCATGCCGACGATCTGGACGCGGCCCAGACCCCCCATCCAGAGGGCGGCGGGCATGACCTTCTTGCGGTGCTCGATGGCGGTGGCGCCGAAGATGGGCGAGATGATGCCGCCCACCTGCTGCAGGGCCTGGGCGATCCCCACGACGGTGTTCGAACCTGAGATCAGGTGGATGTAGACCGGCATGAAGGTGGGGGCGTTGATCAGGCGGAAGCCCGTCATGCCCAGCATGCCGTGGAGGTAGTTGCCGATGTAGTTGCGTTTCAGATTGTCCCAGACGAAGGCCTCGTACTCGGCCTCCCGGGCGGCCATTTCCGCCGCCTGGCCGTCTGGCGGCGCGCCGCCCTCGGGTTCGGCGCCAAGCGGCGCCGTGGCGGAAACTTCCCTGGTCACTCTGAATTTGTCCGCTCCGGCGACAGCCGGTCGCAGACCCTCCCGCAGTATCGATTCAAGTCCTAATGGGAACGGTCTAAATCGCGTTCCGGAAAAGGGGAACCCGGTTTCGCAGTCGGTGGACGCGGAGACGGAGAACTGTAGGGATCCGCCCCTAGCGCGCCAGTTCCTTCATCGCCTTCTCCAGGCCCTCGAGGGTCAGGGGGAACATCCGGTCGCCGACGAGTTGGCGCATGACCTCGAGGGACGGCGTGTAATCCCAGTGTCTTTCGGCCGTGGGATTGAGCCAGACCACGTCGTCAAAGGTCTGGGAGACGCGGTCGATCCAGATGGCGCCGGGCTCTTCGTTCCAGTGTTCCACCGAGCCGCCCGGATAGGTGATCTCGTAGGGGCTCATGGTCGCGTCGCCGACGAAGATGACCTTGTAGTCACGGCTGAACTTGTGGAGCACGTCCCAGGTCGGGATCTTCTCGGCGTGACGCCGCCGGTTGTCCTTCCACACGCTCTCGTAGAGGCAGTTGTGGAAGTAGTAGAACTCCATGTTCTTGAACTCGGTGCGCGCGGCGCTGAACAGCTCCTCACAGACCTTGATGTGGCTGTCCATCGAGCCGCCGACATCGAAGAAGATCAGGACGCTGATCTTGTTGCGCCGCTCGGGCCGAAGCTTGATGTCGAGATAGCCCTTCTCGGCGGTGCCCCGGATGGTGCCGTCCATGTCCAGCTTTTCGGCGGCGCCGTCGCGGGTCCACTTGCGAAGGCGCCGCAGGGCGACCTTGATGTTGCGGGTGCCGAGTTCGACGCTGTCGTCGAGGTTCTTGTACTCGCGCTTGTCCCAAACCTTCACGGCCCGGCCATGCCGGCCCTTGTCCTGGCCGATGCGAACACCCTCGGGGTGGTAGCCGTTGGCGCCGAAGGGAGAGTCGCCGTTCGGCCCCTGACCACCCTTGCCCTTTCCCTTGCCTTCGCCGTCCCCGTCATCGCCGTTCTCGCGCTGCTGGCGCATCTGCTCGGCGAGGGCCTCCATCAGCGCCTCGAAGCCGCCCATGGCCTCGATCTGGGCCTTTTCCTCGTCCGTCAGGAACTGGTCGGAAATCTTCTTGAGCCATTCGGCGGGGATGTCGGAGACGCCAAAACCCTCAAGCTTTTCAAGGCCCTTGAAGACGTGACCGAAGACCTGGTCGAACCGGTCCAGGTTCTTCTCGTCCTTCACCAGGGCCGAGCGCGCGAGGTAGTAGAAGTCATCGACGTTGCGGTTGATCACGCCCTTGTCCATGGCCTCCATGAGCATCAGGTACTCCTTGAGGGTCACGGGGACCTTGGCCTCGCGGAGTTCGGTGAAGAAGCGCATGAACATGGTGGACGTCCCCTGGCGGGTCGGACGGAAGTCCGCTGAATGTGAGGCCGCCGGGGCCGGCTGTCCAGTCCGGGACGTCTCAGAAGGCCGGACGCCGTCGCAGTATGAATTCGTGGTCCACCGTCGGGCCGACCGGAAAGCCATACTCGCCGACCTTCTCGAAACCGCGCCTCGCGTAGAACCGCTGGGCGCCGAAGTTCTCCGACCAGACACCGATCCAGATGTCCGGAGGCGCCTGGGCCGACATCCAGTCCATCACGGTGTCGAAGAGTCGTCCGCCGGCGCCCAGTCCCTGCGCGTGCGCCAGAAGATAGATGCGCTTCAGCTCCAGCGCGCCGGGGCCGACCTCGGGATGCGGCAGACCGCATGGGCCTGAGGTGGCGTAGCCAACGGGCTCGCCCGATTCTGTCTCGAGGAGCCAACTGGCCTGTCGCCGGTCTCCAAGGCTCTCCCGGGTGACCTCAGGGTCGTAGGCGGACGGCAGGTAGGCGGCGAGATCTTCGGCGGGATAAAGATGGCCGAAGGTCTCCACAAAGGTCTCGCGACCAATGCGGGCGAGCTTCGCGGCGTCAGCGGTTGTCGCACGGCGGAGGGTCGGCGGGGCCAACCCGCCGCTACTACCCCAGCTCCCGCCGTGCCGGAAGATGCAGGGGCTCCGTCTGCATTGCGGGCGGCGGGCGGGATGTCTAGGTTTCGTCTTCCAGACGGGGATTCCCATGGCCGACGCCGCAGACATCTCAACACTCTCCTTCGAGCAGGCCCTGGCCGAGCTCGAGCGCATTGTGGGCCAGCTTGAGACGGGCCAGGCGCCCCTTGAAGACTCCATCGCCCTCTATGAACGCGGAGCGGCCCTGAAGGCGCACTGCGAGGCCCGGCTGGAGCAGGCCCGGCTGAAGGTCGAGAAGATCGTGGTTGGGGCTGGCGGCGCCGTCGTGTCCGAACCCGCCCGGTTCGAGTGAGCTTGGATACCGGCCGTCGGCTTGCGGCTGCAGCGTCGCGCACCGACGCAGCCCTCGCTGCGCTCCTGCCGCCCGTCGAGGGGCCGGAGGCGAGGCTGGCCGAGGCCATGCGCTACGCGGCCCTGGGGCCGGGCAAGCGCCTCCGCCCCTTCCTGGTTTTCCAGGCCGGCGAGCTCCTGGACGTTGAGGCGGGCCGTCTCGACCGCGCCGCCTGCGCCCTCGAATGCATCCACGCCTACAGCCTTGTTCACGACGACCTGCCCTGCATGGACGATGACGATCTCCGCAGGGGGCGACCTACCGTGCACCGGGCGTTTGACGAGGCGACCGCCGTGCTTGCCGGCGACGCCCTGCAGGCCCTCGCCTTCGAAATCCTCGCGGGTCCCGAGACGCATCCGGACGGCAGGGTGAGGGCTGAACTGGTGGTCACCCTCGCCAAGGCCTCGGGCGCCCGGGGCATGTGCGGCGGACAGATGATCGACCTGTCCGGTGTTGGCGAGGACCTGGGCGCCGTGGCGCGGATGCAGAGGCTCAAGACGGGAGCCCTGATCTCCGCCGCCTTCGAGCTGCCGCTCGCGATGGCGCATGCGGGCGAGCCTGAGCGGCGCTCCCTTTTGGCCTTCGCCCATGACCTGGGCCTTGTCTACCAGATCGTCGACGACCTTCTGGATGTCGAGGGCGAGGCCGCGGTCGTGGGCAAGGCCACCGGCAAGGACGCGGCCCGGGGAAAGGTGAACTTCGTCACCCTTCTGGGGGCGGATGACGCGCGCGCCAGGCTGGAGCTTGTCGCCGATCAGGCCCGCGCCTACCTCGATCCCCTGGGCGATAGAGCGCAAGGCCTCCGCGCCTGTCTCGATTTCGTACTTGATCGGCGAAGCTGATTGCGAGCAAAGCAGACGCCATGCCGCCCCTGACCCCCCTTCTCGACACCGTGGCCGCCCCTGCGGACATCCGCAGCTTCAACATCGCCCAGCTTCGCCAGCTGGCCGATGAGGTCCGGGCCGAAACCATTGACGCGGTTTCCCAGACGGGGGGCCACCTGGGGGCGGGCCTGGGCGTGGTGGAACTGACGGTCGCCCTGCACCATGTCTATGAGACGCCGGAAGACATCCTGATCTGGGATGTCGGCCACCAGGCCTATCCCCACAAGATCCTGACAGGCCGGCGCGACCGCATCCGGACCCTCCGGCAGGGCGGTGGGCTGAGTGGTTTCACGAAGCGGGCGGAAAGCGAGTACGATCCCTTTGGGGCGGCTCACGCTGCGACGTCGATCTCGGCGGCCCTCGGCTTCTGCGCCGCCCGCGACGCAAATGGCCGGAGCACCAGCGTTGTTGCGGTCATAGGCGACGGGTCGATGAGCGCGGGGATGGCCTACGAGGCCATGAACAACGCCAGCGAGACGACGGGCCAGCTTACCGTCATCCTGAACGACAACGACATGTCCATCGCCCCGCCGGTAGGCGCGATGAGCGCCTACATGGCGCGGCTTGTCTCGGGCGGCGGCTACCAGTCGCTGCGCAAGCTTGGCAAGTCGATGGCCAGCGCCCTGCCGCGTCCGCTCCAGGAGGCCGCCCGCAAGGCCGAGGAGTTCGCCCGGGGCATGGTGACCGGAGGCACCTTCTTCGAGGAGCTGGGTTTCTATTACATCGGCCCCATCGACGGGCACGACATGGAGGCCCTCGTCCCGATCCTCCAGAACGCCCGCGAGATCCGGGACCGGCCGGTGCTGGTCCACGTGGTCACCCAGAAGGGCAAGGGCTACGCCCCGGCGGAGAGCGCCGAGGACAAGCTGCACGCCGTGGCGCGGTTCGACGTGGTCACGGGACGCCAGGCCAAGCCGGCCCAGCCGGCGCCGCCGTCCTACACCCGGGTCTTCGCTGACGCCCTGATCCGCCAGGCGGAGCAGGATTCGAGGATTGTCGCCGTGACGGCGGCCATGCCTTCCGGGACGGGCCTGGACCTGTTCGGCAAGCGGTTCCCGGACCGCACCTTCGACGTCGGCATCGCCGAACAGCACGCGGTCACCTTTGCGGCCGGGCTCGCCGCCGACGGCATTAAGCCCTTCGCCGCCATCTACTCCACCTTCCTTCAGCGGGGGTACGACCAGGTGGTGCACGACGTCGCCATTCAGCGTCTCCCGGTCCGCTTCGCCATGGACCGTGCAGGCCTGGTCGGCGCGGATGGACCGACCCACGCCGGGTCCTTCGACATCGGGTTCATGGGGACCCTGCCCGGCATGGTGCTCATGGCCGCCGCTGACGAGGCGGAGCTCGCCCGGATGGTGGCGACAGCGGCAGCGATCGACGACAGGCCCTCGGCATTCCGCTATCCGCGGGGGGAAGGCCTCGGCGTCGAGATCCCGGCCAACCCGGAGCCCCTTGAGATCGGCCGCGGCCGGATCGTGCGGGAGGGATCCACCGTGGCTCTGCTCAGCTTCGGAGCCCGGCTGGGGGAATGCCTGAAGGCCGCCGACCTCCTGGCCGCCCGGGGCGTCTCGGCCACCGTTGCCGACGCCCGCTTCGCCAAGCCGCTGGACGAGGACCTGGTCCTGAGGCTCGCGCGGGAGCACGAGGCCCTGGTGACGGTGGAGGAGGGCGCAATGGGCGGCTTCGGCGCCTTCGTTCTCCAGATGCTGGCGGCCCGCGGCGTCCTGGACCGGGGCCTTCGAATCCGCACCCTCACCCTGCCGGACGTCTTCCAGGACCAGGACAAGCCGGAGGCGATGTACGCCGAGGCGGGGCTGGATGCCGCGGGAATCGCCGCCGCGGCCTTCGGCGTCCTCGGAGACGGCCTTTCTGGCACGGCTTCTCTGCGAGCCTGAGCCGCAGGCCCTAGAATGGCCAGAGCCGGGCGACGATCGCCTGACCGGAGGGTGTCTTCTGCATGGTGGATATGTCGCCCCTGCCGCCGTAGCTGATGCGCGCCTCTGCGATCTGGGTGTGGCGGATCGTATTGGCCGCGGAAATGTCTTCCGGCCGGATCATGCCCGAAATGGTCAACTGACGAAGTTCGGCGTTGGTGCGAACCTCCTGGGTCCCTTCGATAATCAGGTTCCCGTTGGGAACAACCCCGGTGACCACGGCCGCGACGGTCAGCGAGATGGCCTCGGCGCGATCCACGCTTCCAGATCCGGAGTTTGACAAGGTCGAATTGGTCTGGAAGGGCGAGGTGTTGTCGAAGCTGTTGCCCGGCGGAAGAAGTCTGCGGATCTTGTCTTCAAACCCGAAGAGTTTGGTCAGTGCCGCATCCGTCTGTGACGCGCGGTTGGTCACCGAAGTGTTGGACGTCTTGGCCGAGTCATTGATTGCGATCTGGACCGTCACAATGTCGCCTATGCGGCTGGCGCGCTGATCAATGAAGAACGCTCTCGCTCCGCTTCGCCACAGCGAATTCGCCGAGGCGGGGGTCACCTCCGGCTGAGAGGGGATTTTGCCAAGGTCCGGACGCCGGTCCTGGGGCGTCACCGGGTAGGTGGATGGCGTGAGTTCCGGACCAATCGCAGCCTCCTTCACCGTAGAACAGGCGGCCAGCGGGAGGGTTGCGAGGAGGATTGCGGCGACAAGTCTCATGTTCGGGGAACCTGTTTGCAGAAGAGTCAGCGACGGGAGATACGGGTCGTGGCGAGCGGCCTTCCAGGTGCGATCTCCGGGCCGGTGATTGCTCGACCCGGCCCCGTGACCACTCCCTGGAAGGTCTTCCGGGATGAGAGGTTTTGCAGGGAGATCACCTGGCCGATCGCCCCGGTGGTGAGCGCCTTCACCTGGAGTTCGAGCGAGACGCCCCCCGACTGGTAAGTCGCGGTGACAAGTTCGCCGGCCCGGATGACGATCGGGGCGCTGACATCCTGAAACGAGGCGGCGGCGCCCGCCTTAAGGGGGCGCCTGGCGGTCATACCCACAGCTTGAGCCGCATCGCTAACGGCGTCGGAGGGCGCAGCGACCGCCCGGGACCAGACCAGGTCCTCGGCCCGGATCTCCTCTCCGACGGTCAGGTTGCGAGCATATACGAGCGCACGTTCGATCCGGGTCGGAGCGAGACCCGCCGACGGTGTTTCAACGCCCTGCCGCACGATGATGCGCCGCAAGCGATTGGGATTGGACCATTCCAGCCCGTACCGGCGCGCAAAGATCTGAACCGCGCTGGCGTCAAGAACCACGCTTGGGCCCTCGCGCGCTGCGACCCGGGCGGAAGCTGCGGGCCCGGCCCCGTCGAACAGATCGCCAAGGGTGACGACCCCGTCCGAGTCGACGGGTGTGGCTTTCAGTTCGACCAGGGTCCCGGCAAAGGCTGCGACAGGGAGCGCAACACTGATGGCGAGGATTGCGAAAATCATCCGGCGCATGAGTTCAGCTCTTCACCGAATTGGCGGTCGACAGCATTTCATCCGCCGATTTGATGACCTTGGAATTCATCTCGTAGGCTCTTTGCGCGACGATCAATGCGGTCACTTCGAAGACAGCGTCGACGTTCGAGGCTTCCGTGAATCCCTGGATCAGTTGGCCTGCACCGTCGACGCCCGGGACACTGACGACCGCTGCGCCGGAGGACGCGCTTTCCAGAAAGAGATTGTCACCGATCGCATCGAGACCGCCCTCATTGATGAAAGTCGCCAACTCGAGGGTTCCGGCGACGGTCGGCGCAGTCTGGCCCGCCTGTTTTATCTGTACCTGCCCGGCCTTTGAGATCGTGATATCCGTGGTGTCCGGCGGGATCACCACCGCCGGCTGGATCTGGTATCCCTCGGATGTAACCAGCTGACCCTGATCGTTCAGCGACAGATTTCCCGCCCGGGTGTAGGCGATCTCACCGGTCGGCATCAGGACCTGCAGGTATCCGCGCCCTCTTATGGCGAGGTCCAGCTTGTTCCCTGTCTGGGTCATCGAGCCCTGCTCGGTGATCCGGTAGATGGAACCTGTCTTTACGCCGGCGCCGACCTGGAGGCCCGTTGGCACCACCGTCCCCTGATCGGAGGACTGAGAGCCTGCGCGTTCGAGTGTCTGATAGAGCAGGTCCTGAAACTCGGCTCGCTGTCGCTTGAAGCCGACCGTATTCATGTTGGCGATGTTGTTCGAGATCACCTGAACGTTGAGCTGCTGGGCGGCCATGCCTGTGGCGGCGGTGCGGAGAGCTTGCATGAGAATTCAGCCTTTCTACTCGACACGTCCAAGCCGCTCGACCGAGCGTCTGGACAGCTCCTGGGTGTTCTCCATCATGCGGGCGAGAGACTCGTATGAGCGGGTCACTTCGATCATGTCGGTGACCTGGAGAATGGGATTGACGTTGGACCCCTCCAGCATGCCCTGACGGATGACCGCGCCAGTTGCAGGCTGAGGTTGGGCGTTGGCGGTATTGCGGAACTGGTTGTCGCCGACCTTTTCGAGGCTGGAGAGGGAATCGAAGACGACGACTCCCAAGCGTCCGACCTGCTCGGCTCCCTGGCTGAGAGTGCCGTCCTTGGCGATCTCAACCGGGCCGCGTTGTACGTCGATGGTCACCTCGGCGCCGCCAGCGTCCAGGACGGGCTGGCCCGACTGATTGACGATCCTGCCCGCCGCATCGAGGCGGAAATGCCCGTCCCGAGTGTATCTCTCACCCGCAGGCGTCTGAATCCGGAAGAAGCCCGAGCCTTCGATTGCGACATCAAATGCGGCGTTCGTGATCTTCATCGCGCCTTGGGAAAAATCACGAGCGAGGCCAGTGTCGAGCACGAATTTGATGGGTCTTGGCCCCTCAATCGTTCGCGCCGGCGCCTTCGGCTCGGTGTGAACAAGGGGCTGTTCGACCTTGAAGCCTGAGGTGTCGGCGTTGGCGATGTTGTTGGCGATGATGTCCAGCTGCCGCCGGAGCGTCATTTGCCGCGAAAGACCGACATAAAGTGCGTTATCCATCGACTCAGTCGCCTTGTTCCGACGTCTCAACCCGCCCCGTTCACTATGCAAGGCTTGGGCCAAAAAAAACCTTAATAAAAACAACAAATAAAATAGTTAATTTTGACCGAGCGGCTGAATTTGCCCGCCACTTCCGTGCTCTGAATCCTTCTCGGGAAAACGGATCGTTAACTAAACCCGGGCAATGTCGGCGTTGCAGAATCCTGAGGAGTTACGGTCGTGGCCAAGCCGCCGGGCGAACCAGACGAAGAGGGTGCGGGCGTCACCGGTGAAGAAGGTGGCGAGGGCGAGGGCAAGAAGAGGCCTCCGCTCCGCCTGATCCTGATCGCGGCGGGCGCGGCTGTGGTCATCCTTGGCGGTGGTGGTGCGGCCGCCTTCTTTCTCTTCTTCAACAAGCCGCCGGCGGAGGCGTCGGCGAAGGCGGAAAAGAAAGATGGAGCGGAAGCCAAGAAGGAGGGCGGGGGCGAGAAGAAAGAGGGCGCGGCTCCGCCATCGACGGTGAACCTCGCCCCGGGACCGGATGGCGTTGTCTTCTGTACGCTCCCGAACATGGTCGCCAATATGCAGGCGAGTGACGGGCGTCCAGTTTATTTGAAACTCAAGATCACTCTCGAAGCACCTGATGACGCTACCGCCGAATTGATCAATCCCGCCATGCCCCGCCTGCGGGACTTGCTGCAGTCCTTTCTCAGGGAGTTACGCCCCGAGGATCTGCAGGGTTCTCAAGGGACGTATCAGGTGAGAATGGAAATTCTCCGGCGCGTGAACCTGGTTATTGCACCTGCCCGGATCAATTCCGTCTTGATTGAGGAGATGCTGATCAGCTAGGCCTCGGGCCAGCTTGAGCGCACGCCATGGCGAACACTGACGACAATTCGACTGGGACGGAAAGCGGGCGGCCTCGGGTTGATCCTATCGACGCGATCGCGGGCGCTGAGCGGATTCTCAATCAGGATGAGATCGATTCCCTTCTCGGCTTCGATATCTCCAGTGACGATGGTCTGGAACGTAGTGGGATCCGGGCGATTATCAATTCGGCGCTTGTGTCTTACGAGCGTCTTCCAATGCTCGAGATCGTCTTTGACCGATTGGTTCGGTACATGACGACGTCACTGAGAAATTTTACCTCTGATAACGTGGAAGTCAGTCTCGATAGCATTTCTTCTATTCGATTTGGTGACTATCTAAATTCAATTCCGCTGCCGGCCATATTGAACGTTTTCAAGGCCGAACAGCTGGAGAACTACGGCCTTATGACCGTGGATTCAAACCTGATTTACTCGATCGTCGATGTCCTGCTCGGGGGAAGGCGGGGCACGGCGGCGATGCGCATCGAGGGGCGTCCGTACACCACCATTGAGAGGGTCCTTGTCCAGCGCATGGTCGAAGTCGTCCTGGCGGACGCCAAATTGGCCTTTGAGCCCCTGACGCCGGTGACCTTCACCCTGGATCGCCTTGAAACCAATCCGCGGTTCGCAGCGATCGCGCGCCCTGCCAATGCCGCGATTCTGGTGAAACTCCGGATCGACATGGAGGATCGAGGGGGGCGGATCGAACTTCTCCTGCCCTACGCGACCCTGGAGCCGATCCGGAAAATGCTGCTCCAGCAGTTCATGGGCGAGAAGTTCGGTCGCGATAACATCTGGGAGGGGCACCTGGCCACGGAGCTCTGGACGACCCAGATGGACATCCGGGCTGTTCTGGATGAGCAGCAATTGCCCTTGCAGACCGTTCTCAACTTCAAGGTCGGGGATACGCTGATGCTCAACGCCACCCCGGACAAGCCCGTTGAGCTGCGCGCAGGCGCAGTCCACCTCACCACTGCGCGAATGGGGCGACGCAACCATCACATTGCGGTGCAAGTCGAAGCGCCGCTCACGCGCACTGCGCGGAAGGCGGTCCAGGAGATGTCCAGCTCATGATTTCGATCTTTCTCAACCTTCTGCTGGCGGCACTGCTGTGCGGGGGACTCCTGATGGGGTGGCGACTCAACCAGAAGTTGACCGTGCTTCGAGAGGGCCAGATGGGCTTCGCCAAGGCCGTGTCTGACCTGGACGCCGCCGCCGCACGGGCGGAGCGAGGCCTTGCGGACCTCAAGGCCGCCAGCGACGAAATGGCCGAGGTTCTTGTCACCCGGATTGAGCGCGCGCGGGTCCTTGCGTCCAAACTCGACCAGCAGTTCGAGGCAGGAGCCCGGGCCGGACTTGCGGTAGACTCTCGAGAGTCGCAGGCTTCGGAAGCTGACATCGAGCGTCTCAGCCGTAATCTCGGGTCCTTGCTGGCGCAAAGTCGCGAGGCCCGGGCGAGGGCGCGCGAGGCGCCGGCTCCTGTAGCCCGCCGTGCGCCCACAGGGATGCGCAGACGCCCCGAGTTCGAGGACGAACTCTTCCTTGGGGGCGATGAGAGGCGAACTCGCTCAGCCTTCTCGGGGGGGCTGTGATGAGCCCGTTGCCAAGAATTCTTCCGCTCCTGGGAGTGGCGGCCGCCGGTGTTCTGGCGATTAACGCACTCTCAAGCGTGAACGGAGCTCCGGATCTGCTGTCCGGCGCCCGCGCTTTCGCCCAAGGCGCGGCGGCTCAAGCCACCCCTGCCGGGAGTGCCGGAGCATCCGGGTCGGGCGCCAAGCCAGAGGCGGCCAAACCCGGGGATGCGGCTGCGACCGCCTCGCCGCCCAAGCCGCTTGTTTGCGCGCCGACTGCGGCTGAACTGGCCAAGGAAGCGGGCCTGTCTCCAGCCGAACTGCAGGTTCTCCAGAGCCTTGGATCCCGCCGGGGTCAACTCGACCAGAGAGAGGCGGACTTCAGCACTCAAATCGCTCTGATGGCCGCCGCCGAGGCCAAGCTGGACGCCAAGGTGAAGACCTTGAACGGACTCAAGTCCGATATTCAGGGCCTGCTGAAGGTCGGCGACGAGCAGCAGGCTGCCGAAGTGACACGGATGGTCAAGGTCTTCGAGGCCATGAAGCCCAAGGACGCGGCGCCCCGGATGGTGCTTCTGGCGGACTCCGTGCGGCTGCCCATTGCTGCGAAGATGAAGGAAAAGGCTCTGGGGGCCGTACTGGCGCAGATGCCCCCGGAAGAAGCCAAGAAGCTTACGGAAGCGCTCGCAAACCGGCTTGAGGCGGTTCGGGCGGCTGCGGCGGCCTCAGGTCTCACGCCACCGGCGGCGGCGGCTCCAACACGCACGGCCGCGCCAACGCCCGGGCAACCGGCGGGACCTGCCTGACACATGTCGCTGCGGCTGTCCCTGAGTTCGGGCGTCGCCGCTGTTGCGGTCGCTGCGGCCGTCGCGTCGCCGATTGGCGCCCAGAATGCTGTCGCTCGGCAGGATGTCCGGGTCGCAGAGTCAGCCGGCTTCACCCGCCTGGACCTTGGCCCCGGCGTCTCGACGCGCCGGAATGGCGACACGCTGACCCTCACCTTTCCAGCGGGCGCGCGGCCTGACTTGTCGCGTTTTCGCACCGGCAAGCTGAGGTGGGTGGAGTCGGCGAGGGTCGGCCAGTCGGGGGGGCGCATCCAGCTCGTCCTGACCCTCGACAAGAATGCCGAAATGAAGACCGGCGTTGCCGACGGCTCGGTCTGGATCAACCTGTCGTCAGGCCCGGAAAGCACCGGATCTCCTGAAGCGGCAACCCTTGGCTCCACACCGGAGGTCAAGTCGCCCAGGGCGGATCCGCTCCCTCGGGGCGGCGTCGTCCGATCGGAAATCTCACTCGAACAGAATCAGGTGGTTCTCAGTTTTCCGTTCGCGAACCCTGCCGGAGCTGCGGTCTTTCGTCGGGGCGGGTCGATCTGGATCGTGTTCGATGCGCCCGCTCGACTGGATGTCTCCCGGTTTCCGAGGGGCCTCAGGCAAATGGCGTCCGCTGAGACCTTCCTTGGCCCGGACTATGCGGCCGTCCGCCTTGAGTCGCCGCCCGGCATGCCATTTCGCGCCGACTCCGCCGGAGCGACATGGAAGGTCACCCTGGGGCGCGCGCCGTCGCCGGACAGCACAATCGTCCGACTTTCCAGAGACGAGACTGGCGGACCTGCAGCTCTGAAGGGCGGCCTAGCCGGAGCCACCCGGGCGCTCCGTATTCCTGATCCCGTAGTCGGCGACGCTCTGACGGTCGTCACCGCACTCGGACCTTCCAAAGGGTCTCCGCTTCGCCGGGAGTTCGCCCAGGTCGTCTCGCTTCCGTCATCCCAAGGCCTGGCCCTGGAGACCCTTTCGCCCGACGTGGCGGTCACTCATGACGGCGACATTGTCCGGATCGGAAGACCGGAGGGACTTGCGCTCTCGCCCCTCTCGGTCGGTTCCGCGCCCGAAGACGCGCGCCTGGACTCCCCGCGGCCCGCCATCCTGCCCGCCCTGATCGATCAGACCAATTGGCCCCAGACCGGACCCAAGGGCTTTCTGCACCGGTACAACGAGCTGGTCGCCGCAGCGGCCGAAGAAACCCAGAGCGGCAAAGACTCAGCAACTGCGAACCGTTTCGCGCTTGCCCGCTTCCTCGTCGGGAGTGACCTGGCGTACGAAGCCATCGGCGTTCTGAACGATCTGGCGCGAACTTCGCCCCAGGTCATGGACAACCCGGAATTCCGCGGGTTGCGAGGAATTTCCAGAGTCCTGGCTCGCCGATATGCCGAAGCGGCGACTGACTTTTCCGCACCGATTCTGGCATCCGATCCCTCCGCCTCTCTCTGGCGCGCTTATGTCTCCGCCCAGCTCGGCCAGTGGACTGACGTCCGCAACGAGTTCGCTGCCGGGGCGGAAGTTTTCAACCAGTTCCCGCCGCTCTGGAAATCCAGATTTGCTCGCGCAGAGGGGCAGGCGGCGCTCGCGCAGGGGGATCTGGCGGGGGCCGACAAGGCCATTCGCCTGGCTCTGGAGGATCGGGCGGGCTCGGCGGAGACGCTTTCCGTTCGGCTGCTACAGGCCCGTCTCCTTGAGGCTCAGGGCGTGAAGGATCGCGCTCTGAAGATCTATCAGGCTGTCGCGACCGCTCCGCTGGACTGGCTCTCGACGCCGGCGGCCCTGAGCGCCACCCGAATTCGTCTGGATCAGGGCAAGATCAATGCGGTCCAGGCTGCAGACGAGATCAATGCCCTGCGTTTCCGATGGCGTGGAGACGGCACCGAGCTCGAAATCATACGGACGCTGGGGGGTATATATCTTGCTCAGGGCCGGTACAGGGAAGCGCTTGAAACGCTGCGCTCGGCAGGGCGTTCTTTGCCGGATCTTCCTGAAGCCGTTCAGCTGCAGGCAGATCTAAATCAGGCGTTCCGGGCTCTCTTCATTGACGGGGTCGCGGATGGCCTTCAGCCTGTACAGGCTCTCGCCCTCTTCCTGGATTTCAAGGAACTGACTCCCCTCGGGGCGGAGGGGGATCTGATGGTGCGGCGTCTAGTGGGCCGCCTCGTCAATGTTGATCTCCTCGAACAGGCGGCTGAGCTGCTGAAGTACCAAACGGAAAACCGTCTCGAAGGCGCTCCCAAAGCCCAGGTCGCGACGGACCTCGCACTTATCTATTTGATGGATCGCAAGCCGGAGCAGGCGTTACAGGCCATCAATAATTCCCGCACGACTCTCCTGCCGCCGGCGATGCAGATCGAGCGCCGTCGTGTGGAGGCCCGGGCCCTGATCGCGCTCAATCGTCCTGACGACGCTCTGGAGCTTCTTGAACGTGATCGTTCGCGGGAAGCCGACGAGCTTCGCAATGAGATTGTCTGGCGCAGCAAGAACTGGCCGGCGGCTGCAACGGCCTTCGAGCGAAGCCTGGGCGATCGCTGGCGGCGCTCGGGCGCTTTGACGGCTGACGAGGAGGGAAAGCTGCTCCGCGCCGGGATCGCCTACAGCCTTTCGGGCGATGATGCAGGGCTGGCGCGCCTGCGTACGCGTTATGGCCCATTCATTGACGACGCCAGGAATCCCGACGCTTTGCGTGTTGGTCTCGCAGGAATCGGGTCGGCCGAGGTTGGTGGGGCCGATTTCAGCAAGGTAACCGCAGATAGCGAGGCCTTTTCGGGCTGGGTCGCGAAGATGCGCGCAAGATTCACCCAGCCCGCTCCGGTTTCAGCCCCACCGTCGCGTCCTGCGTCATCTGCAGCGGCTCCGGCCCGGCCAACACCGCCCCGTACGCCTCCCCCGCCCAGACCCGCCTGATCCCATTCAGCGGCCATCAGGCGTCAGGGCTGCTATCCTCCGCCGGTCCTCTGGAAGCTTTCGATGAGGCTCCCGGCCACCAGTCTCCAGCCGTCAACCAGGACAAAGAAGATCAACTTGAAGGGGAGGGAGACCACGACGGGAGGCAGCATCATCATACCCATGCTCATGAGGACGCTGGCCACCACCAGGTCGATGACGAGAAAGGGAATGAAGAGAAGAAATCCGATTTCAAAGGCGCGCTTGAGCTCGGATATCATGAAGGCTGGAATGACGACCCGTATGGGAACCGCTTGGGCTGTAGGTGGGCGTTCAATCTTCGAAAGGCGGATGAAGAGAGCGAGATCTTCTCTGTCGACCTGACTGAGCATGAAAGCCTTGACCGGACCACCCGCCGCCTCGACTGCCGCCGGGAGTTCCATTTCATTGTTCATCAGGGGGCGGATCCCGAGATCGTAAGATCTCTGCAGGGTCGGTGTCATGACGATCGCCGTCATGAACAGCGCCAGGCTGACCAGGACCGCGTTGGGCGGAGTCTGTTGAATGCCAAGGGCGGTTCTCAAAAGGGACAGAACGACCACCATGCGAACAAAAGATGTCGTCATGATCACAATTGACGGCGCGAGCGACAGGACCGTCAGCAGGCCGATCAATTGAACGACCCTCTGGGTAAGCCCGGCGCCGGTACCCAGGTCGATGTTCACCGCCTGCGCGAACGCTCCCGCCGGGAGAAGGAGTGCAAGGGCGCCTGCGATCAGTGAGAGCCGCAACGCGGTCCGCATATCCGCGGCCAACCCCGACATCCGGGACAGCTCCTCGTTCCCGGCCTTCATTCCCGCCGCTCCGCGTTTCGGCCCGACCCCGAAATCGTCCGACCCTCGCCCAGCATCAGGAGGTGGGTTTCACCGTCACACTCGACGAGAACGAGCCGACGGGCGGGGTCCAGAATGAGGGTCTCGAGGATGCGCATTCGGCGCTCCTGCCGGGGGGACGAGATTCGAAACACCCCTCCGGGGCCGAAGCGCCGCAGAAGGACTGCTGCGACCCCAATCAACCCAAGGGTGAAGAGCAGCGCGAAGGCGGCTCGGGCAAAGGTGATCAGATCCATGGATCGACAGTACCAGGAGAGCGTTAAGGCCT
This sequence comes from Phenylobacterium sp., assembly GCA_046093265.1. Taxonomy (GTDB): domain Bacteria; phylum Pseudomonadota; class Alphaproteobacteria; order Caulobacterales; family Caulobacteraceae; genus Phenylobacterium. Next base: position 20,085 of record JBJTFE010000123.1, read on the forward strand.
GATTAACCCTGTTTGTTTACCGTGGCCATATGGATGTCTCCTCCATTCCGCTGATGGCCATGCTTAAGGGCCGGATGGCGTATTTCTCCGAGCGGCAAAGGCTGATCGCGGAGAATGTCGCCAATGTCAGCACGCCTGGGTTTCGGCCAAAGGACCTCACGCCGTTTCGCTTCAAGGCCGCTCCGCCTTCGGGGGGCTCTGGTGCTGGGGGTAGCGACAGCGAGTTTCCGACAGTCCTTCAGGTGACGCACCCGGGGCATCAGCGTCCAGACGGGCCGGATGCCGCCGCCGCCGCCCGCGGATTTCGAGCCGAGCGCCGCAACGATACGGTGATTACGCTGGATGGGAATCAGGTCTCTCTTGAGGACCAGATGCTCCGTATGTCGGACTCGCGCATGAATTACGAGGCGGCGGTTAGTTTTTATCAGAAGTCGATGATGATGTTGCGAACCGCATCTCGCTCTCCTTCAAGATAGGGTCTGATCAATGGCCGACGTCCGGGCTCCCTCCAACGCCGCTCAGGCTATCGCCGCCACCGCTCTCAGGGCCGAACAGGCGCGGATGCGGATCATCGCGGAAAACATCGCGAATGCGAACTCGACGTCGAGATCTCCGGGAGGCGACCCTTATCGCCGTCAGGTGCCTGTCTTCGAGCCGATCCGGACGGATGCGGGCCAGGGCGTGAAAATGGTTCGCGTTGTGCCGGATCAGAGCGACTTCAAGATAGAATACGATCCCAGTCACCCGTCGGCGGGCGCAGACGGTTACGTGAAGATGCCGAACGTCAACACGCTGATCGAGTCCCTCGATATGAAGGCGGCGCAGCGGGCCTATGAGGCCAACCTCACGGTTATCGAGACCGCGCGGGCCATGGAAATCCGTACGCTTGACCTGATCCGGAGATAGTTGGAGGCGCGAAGTGATCACGGCTCTTAGTGTTGCAAAGGCATATGCGGCCGCTCAGCGCGGCGTTAGCGGTTTCGCGTCGGAAGCGCCCGCCGGTGCAGCTGGCGCCGACTTCGGCGCCATGGTCCGGGGTGCAGTCGATGACGCCATCGGAACTTCCAAGGCCGCCGAGCAGCAGATTGTCGCTCACGCACAGGGTAAGGCACAGCTGATTGACGTTGCAACCGCGGTATCCGCAGCGGAGACCAGTCTCGAAACGGTCCTCGCGGTACGTGATCAGGTGATAAGCGCGTACCAGGAAATCATGCGCATGCCGATTTGAAGCGGTGCGTATCAGTTAACGGAGTGTCGAGCCATGAGTGGCGCAGAAGTGCTTGATATCGGTCGCAGCGCCCTTTGGCTCACGATCCAGTTATCTGCTCCCATGCTTATTGTGGGGCTTCTTGTGGGCGTGGTGATTGGTCTCTTTCAAGCTCTCACGCAGATACAGGAGGCGACTCTCGTATTTGCGCCCAAGATTGTCGCGGTCTTCATCGCATTTCTTGTTTTTCTGCCGATCATGGGTGCGCTCATGTCAAGATTTATGACTGATATCGCCGCTCGCATTGCAGCGATGTAACGGGCGTGGAAGCCTACGCGTCCGTTCAGCAGGTGTATGCAGGCGCAATGGTGTTCGCCCGTCTGGCGGCGCTGGTAATGACCATGCCCGCGATCGGAGACCAGGTGGTGCCGGTTAGGATTCGGCTATCTTTCGCCCTGGTCCTTACGATGACACTTTTTCCGGTAGTCATGCCGACGATGCCGTCCCTTCCAGTGGAGCTCGGTGAAATGGCGATCCGGGTCGTGCGCGAGGTGTTCATAGGGCTAATGATCGGATTGATCATGAGGATGTTCATGGCGTCGTTAGCAGTAGCCGGGGAGATCATATCGATCCAGTCGACCCTTTCCTTCGCTCAGACCTCTGCTCCGGGGATAATCGAGTCCTCAACGACTATGGGCACGTTTATCGGGTTGGTCGGGCTGAGCCTCATCTTCTCCACCAACCTCCACCATCTTTTTCTGGGCGCCATGGTGAACTCCTACGCGATTTTCCCCTTCGGCGCCTCAGCCCCAGTCCTCGACTCCGGACAGCTTGCGATCCGCACGCTCTCCCAGGCCTTCCAGATGGGGGTGCAACTCAGTGCGCCGGTGCTCGTGCTGGCCCTGGTCTTTAACGTCGCTGTCGGACTCGCCGCCCGGATCATGCCTCAGTTCCAGGTCTTCTTCGTCGCGTCACCACTCATGATCCTGTTGTCTCTTGCAATCCTGTCGGTCAGCCTTGGTCTGATAGGAATGGTTTGGGTGAACGCTTACGGGGGTCTCCTGAAGAGTTTCGCAGGGGTGAGCGGTGGCTGAGGGCGAAGACTCTGCTTCCAAAACAGAAGAACCGACCAGTCGGAAGCTCGAGCAGGCTCGGGAGAGAGGCGACGTCCCGAAAACCATAGATTTACCTCAGCTCGCGGTCTTCGCCGCTGTCGCAGGGGCTCTCTCCTTCGCCGGTGGCCTCTTGAGTCAGCGGCTCGTCTCTTTCCTTACGCCTTTCGTCGAGAGTCCCCACGAAATCGATCTCTCCGCCGCGGGCGTCGCTGGGCTGGGCTGGGATCTTGCGGGAGCAACGGCTCCGCTTCTACTCGTCGTCCTGGGCGCAGCGGTGATTGCAGGCGTCTTAGGCCATGTTCTCCAGACGGGCTTCATGTGGTCTCCTGCGGCTCTCGAGTTCAAGCCGTCGAAGCTGAGCCCAATACAGGGTTTTCAGCGGTTATTCGGCAGGGATGCACTCATACAATTCGTCAAGTCGTTTTTCAAATTATCTACTGTTTCGGCGATCTGTTTTTTTGTTCTGAGGCCGCATTGGCAGCAAGTCAGTCAAATGCCATCTGTAGATGTAAAATATCTAATTCCGATAAGTATCGAAATTGTCAAGAATCTATCAGTTCTCATCATTGGTTTCCTTCTGGCGATTGCCGCTTTAGACTGGTTGATACAGCGTCAGCGCTTTCTTGCGCGTCAGCGGATGACGCGCGAGGAGCTGAAGGAGGAATTCAAGCAGAGCGAGGGCGACCCACACATAAAGGGGCGGCAGCGGGGAATTCGGATGCAAAAGGCCCGCAAACGGATGATGGCTGCGGTTCCCCAGGCGACCGTTGTCATCATGAACCCGACCCACTACGCCGTTGCGCTGGCTTATGAGGAAGGCGCCGCCGCAGCCCCGACCTGTGTCGCCAAGGGGCTCGACGTGATTGCGTTGAGGATCAGGGAAGTCGCCGAGGAGGCGGGCGTACCAGTGGTTGAGGATCCTCCCCTGGCGCGCACTCTCTATGCGGCAGTGGAAATCGATGAGCAGATTCCGATTGCGCAGTACGCTGCGGTCGCAAAAGTGATCGGGTTCGTCCTCGCGGGTCGGCGAAAGTTCTCGTCTGCCGGATAGCGCCGTGCAAGTCGGCTTGCGGTATCCTCGCCCTTGCGGGCAACCTTGAAGGAGCCTGAAGACATCTACCCAGGGACCGGGGACCTGTTTTGAAAAGAGAGAAAAAGTGGTCTGAGAAAGTAATGACCTATCATTCTGAATTAATGCACATTTCTCGAATTTTGGCGGATGCGCCCGACGGTAGTGGGCACTTGGAACTGCTTTCGGCGGTTGATCGGCTCAACCGGGATTTTCAGACATGACTCCGAGGGGACGGACCTTGAGTTCCAGCGACGGACTGGATCTTCTGGTCCTCGCCGTTTTCGCGGTGGTCGTGGTTCTCACCGCCGTAGTCTATCTGCTTTCGGGTCCTGGAGGATCGGCGCTGGTGCTGTTCCTGGTCGGCCTGACGGGCCTGGGAGTCCTCGGATTTCTCGTCCTTCGAGAGAGGAAGCCGTCGCCGACGGTTTCGTTGCGACCCGATGAGGTCTTTCTGGGAGCGCTAGAAGAGCCCTCTGCGATCCTCTCCTCAGATGGTCGTATCTGGTCTTCGAATGCAGCTTGGCGAAACCTCCTGGGAGATTCGGCCTACTTGCCAAGGACATCCGGTAACGCTCCCGGTCTCTTCGGCGCGCTAGGTCAAGCCCGTCGCGGAGGTCGTGGGCAGGCGTTGCTCTCCTTTGGGGGCCAGACCCGGCCGGCCTGGATCGCCGAGACCGGGGAGCGCGAGTTCCTTGTCAGGTTGGGTGAGGTCGAAACGCCGAGAAGCGCCGTAGCGGTTGAAGCCAAGATCGAGGGCGCCGCTGAGTTACAGCATTCTACACCCGAAGTTTTGGATTCCTTTGCCTCCGCAGCGCCGTTCGGGGCGGCGCTTCTGTCCGGAGGCGATCCCTTCGCCGCCTTGATCCTGGAGTCCAATCCGAAGCTCGGAATCATTGCTGGAGGAGATGCGCTCGACTGCGCCTTCGGTAGCCTCTTCGACGGCGCTTCCGTCGCCGATGCTCGACAACGCCTCACCACCGGCCGGTCGCAACTCGAGGCTGTGGAGATGCGTCTCGCCGCAGACTCATCCCGTATTGTCCACTTGTATCTTTCCGCTGCGGGCGGGCGATGGCTGGCCTTTGTCGTGGATGTCTCGGAGCAGAAGCAGATCGAGCTTCAGCTTTCACAGAGTCAAAAAATGCAAGCGATCGGACAGCTGGCCGGCGGCGTTGCCCACGACTTCAACAATCTTCTCATGGCGATCTTCATGCAGCTGGACGAGCTGGCTCAGAGGCATCCCGTTGGCGATCCGTCCTATGACGGCCTCAATCAGATCCGGCAGACATCCACACGGGCTGCGGAGCTGGTTCGCAAACTGCTTGCATTCTCGAGAAAGCAGACGGTGCAACGGGAGATACTCGATCTCGGCGAACTCATCTCGGAGTTCGAGGTTCTCCTTCGTCGAGTCCTGCCCGAAGACATCGCCCTGGTCACGGAGTACGGCAGAAACCTCCCGATCGTCCGGGCGGATCGTGGACAGCTCGAAACCGCTGTGATGAACTTGGTCGTCAACGCCCGCGACGCGATAAGGAGCCATGGTGGCTCTACTGTGAGAATCCATGTCGCCCGGGTGAGCGTCCCAGAGGCTCAAAAGCTCGGCTTCCCGGAGCCAAGCGGGGACCAGGCGGTCATCGAGGTTTCAGATGACGGCGCAGGGATACCTGCGGACGTGATGGACAAGATTTTCGATCCCTTTTTCACGACCAAACCCGTGGGGGAGGGCACTGGTCTTGGTCTTGCGACGGTCTACGGCATCGTCAAGCAGTCCGATGGGTGGATTTCTGTAGATTCGCGACCGGGCAAGGGTGCGGCTTTCCGCATTTTCCTGCCTGTCCATGTCGCCATGCAGACAGCGCCGCCGCCGGTCCGCCCAGCGCGCACCACAGGCCGCGATCTCTCGGGCGCGGGGCGAATCCTGTTCGTCGAGGATGAAGACGCGGTTCGTGGTGTGGCAGCGAAGCTGCTGCGTGCCCGGGGATATGAAGTGATTGAGGCGGCAAGCGGCGAAGAGGCGCTGGAACTCGCGGAGGCCAATGCGGGCAAGATCGACCTGATGATCTCTGACGTCGTCATGCCGGGAATGCAGGGACCGGAGCTGCTTAAGGCCGCTCGCGATCATCTCGCTGGAGCGCCCGTCATGTTCATATCCGGTTATGCCGAGGCCGAGTTTTCCAACCTCCTGGAGGGCGAGGCGAATGTTTCCTTTCTCGCAAAGCCCATCGACATCAAGACCCTGGCGGAGCGTGTGAAGCAGCAGCTCCGCGGGGCTGGCTGAGAGGCGCTCGCCTGAACCGCGACAGGGTGAATGGCGCGCCTCCGCCGGATGAGATGCCTCATCGGCGCCGGGACCGGGCGATCTTCTTGGTCCAGGTTGGCGCAGGCGATGAAGCGTCCGGCCATGATGACCGATGGCGGACCATCAGTTTCAGCCTTCAGGCCTTCCGAAAAGGCTTCGCACGGTTCGGGCAGGCGGATAGGTCTTAGCGAAGTCCCGCCTGAGCGAGGATCGCGAGCAGTCCCACCGACATACCGCGCACCATTTCCGCCGGCTCGACATCGATCCACTCGTCAGGGGCGTGGGCGCGCCCGCCCTGGCCGCCGGCTCCGATGGTGACAGCGGGCAGACCGAGGCTCATCGGAAGATTGGAGTCCGTGGACGAAGACTCTTCAATCGGCTCAAAACCCTGGGCGGCGATGGCCGCGCGCGTGATACGGACCAGCCTGCTGTCGGAGGGCGTACGCCCGGCGGGTCTGTCTCCGATGACCTTGAGTTCGGCCCCAACCGGTCCGTAGGCCGTAGACCGCGCGGCGTTCTCCGCCTCAACAGCTTCCTTAACAAAGGTGGAGAGCGCCGTGTCCAGGCTTGCCAGGGCTTCAGGCGCCTCGGACCTGAGGTCCAGATCAAGAGATACCGCTGAGGGGATGGTGTTCACTGACGTACCGCCCGCTACGACGCTGGCTGAATAGGTCGTCTTCGGTGAAGCGGGGGGACTCACAGCGTACAGTCGGGTGACGACGCCGGCCATGGCGACCATGGGATTGACCATCCCGAAGGCTCCGTAGCTGTGCCCGCCGGGACCCGTAAAGTTGACCCGGTAGCGTCGTGACCCGACGCCCCCTGTCACCAGTCTGGCCGGGTCCGAGCCATCCACCGAGAAGAACGTTTCAATTCGTCCGGAGTAGGCCCCTTCTTTGAACAGATATCTGACTCCTCGGAGATCCCCCGGGCCCTCCTCACCCACATTTCCAACGAAGAGGAGATCCTTTTCGGTAGTGATGTTTGCTGCGTCGAGCGCCCGTATCCACGCGAGCAGAGTCGCCAGGGACCGGGAGTTGTCCCCGATACCCGGAGCCGCCAGTCGCCAGCCGGTCCTGCGCACGGTGACGTCGGTCCCAGCGGGAAACACTGTGTCCAGGTGAGCTGCAACGACGACAAACGGGCCCTTGCCGGAGGTCCGTCCCCCAGCCCTCACACCGGTGACATTACCCTCCGCGTCTATCCGGACGTCCTTGAGTCCGGCTGCGAGTAGGTCAGCTCGAAAGGCCTCCGCCCTCTGCGCCTCTCCAAAGGGAGGGGCCGGGATTTCGGTGAGGCGGATGATATCCGCCACAGTGCGCCCGTGACCGTCCGACAATGCGCGTTGGGCACTGGCGAACCGCGGATCGTTCAAAACCGTTGCAACGTCGGCTTCAGGGGAGGCGAAGCTCCATGACGGCGCAAGCGTCGTGAGACACAGGATGAGAAAGAGAAATGCGCGCATTTGGAGGCTCCGTTGGGCGGAAGACCTGAATAGACCCGAATGGCTACCGTACGTAACGGGTGTTGACATTCGAGGCCGAGACATTGTCGATCTGGTGAGTATCGAGGAGATGGACCGGGTGATGGCGCAGCTGCTCTCAGCGGCCGGTCCCCCCTCGATAGCTCCAGCCGCACCGAACCTTTCGGTCCGGTCAGGAGGGTTCGACAGCGGCGGCGCGGGAGACAGGAAGCCGGGACTGCGTGGACTTGGGCGGGTTCATCCCTGAAGACCCAGGGCTTTCAGGGCTCTGGCGCGACACGTCTTGTAGTCCACCTTGCCATTTGGGGCCCGGCCGATTGTGTCGACAACAACGAGCTCCCTTGGAGCCTTGTAGGCGGCCAGGCGCTCCCGGACGTGCGCAGAGAGATCGGCCAGTTCCAGTTCGTTCGCGCCGTCCGGCTCCACGACAGCGCAGATTCGTTCGCCGAAGCGGGCGTCAGGAACCCCGACAACGACAGCGTCGCGGACATGGGGGTGGGTCTTGAGGGCCTCTTCCACCTCTTCGGGGAACACCTTTTCTCCGCCCGTGTTGATGCACTGTGAACCCCGCCCGAGGAGCTTCAGCGAACCATCCGCGTTCACTTCCGCCCAGTCCCCTGGAGCCGACCAGCGCACGCCTTCGAAAGTCAGAAAGGTTCGGGCGCTCTTTTCCGGGTCCTTGTAGTAGCCGACAGGAAGAAAAACGCTCACGGCGACAAGACCGCGCTCTCCGGATCCGGGCTCGACACGGCGCCCATCCTCGTTGAAGACGGCGCAGGTGGGTCCGAGGACGAAGGCTGCGGTCGCCGCCTCGGCGCCGGGGGTCGAGGCGGACGCGCCCAGCCCCACCGCCTCGGAAGAGCCGAAGGAGTCGAAGATGGTGGCGTTGACGCAGTACTGAAGAAGCCCGCGCTTGTTCTCCTGACTCCACATCGATCCGGAAGAGCTGATGGACACAACGTTCGACAAATCCCAGCGCCGGGGCTCCGCCTCAAGGGCCTCCAGCATGGGTGTCGAGAAGGCAAGGCCCACAATGACGATCCCATCGACTTTCAGGCGTTCGGCCTCGTTCCATAACTCGATGGCGCTGAAGCCGCGGGAGGGCAGCGTCGCAACAGCCCCGCCCTGATTGAGTGTGATGAATGCAGAGAACTGACCGGTTCCGTGCATAAGCGGACAACAGACCAGGGTCAGCGGAGGGCGGGGACCGTCCGGATCGAGGCGGTCGGCAGCCGCTTGCACGCTGGGGATCGGCTCTACTCCGCGGGCCGCCTGTCCACCCGCCCCCAGAACGTTGAAGAGGTCATCCTGTCGCCACATGACGCCCTTCGGCATGCCGGTCGTCCCGCCGGTGTACAGGAGAAGTAGGTCGTCTCCGGTTCGTCCCCACGGCCCCTTGACCGGTCGAACCCGGGGCGTTCCGGCCGCCAGCGCTTCATAGTCGAGGGCCCAGGAAGGCGCGGGAAAACCTGGCTCGGCAACGGCGATCCAGACTTTGACCTTGGAAAGCCGGCTCCGGATCGCCTCCAGGGTCTGCGTGAAGCCGGCGTGGAAAACCACAACCTCGGCGTCAGCGTTGTCGAACAGGTAGACCAGTTCCTCGCCGCCATAGCGGTAGTTGGTGTTGATCGGAGCCAGTCCTGCCTTGAAAGCAGCGTAATAGACCTCGAGATACTCTGGCCCGTTGAACAGATAGGCGGCCACCTTCGCCTCCGAGCTGACGCCGCCGGCAAGAAGGGCCGCAGCCAGGGCGTCTGCACGACGGTCAAAATCACCCCAACTGACCATGCGATCGCCCTGGATCAGGGCTGGTCGATCCGGGGTCTTGCCGGCGATCGCCTCCCAGACATCGGCGATCCTCCATTCGGTCATGGCGTCCTCCCGCTCTTTCAACGGCGCATTCAGCGATCGGGCCGGAGAGGAAGTCAACTCGCACCCCCGCGGTCAGATCGGCGCGACCCTTTCGGGATGGCCCGACCACATCCAGGCCATGGTCGGTCGGGAGACGCCCAGCATGACGCCGCCCAGAGCGGTCGGGTGAATCCAGACCTGATCCGGCGGCTCGTCAGCTCGGCGACCTTTAGGCCGATCTGTGGTCCGGCCGGAAGGCTCGATCCGCCGCTCGATTTCCATAAGGTCCCGGGCCTCGCCAAAGCCCATGTAGAAGCACGCACCTTCCCGCGCATGATATCTCGCCATCGTCTTGCCGGCGTCGATCGGCGTGATCACTTCGAACCTGTGCAGCTGACCGGGTCGGAAGAGCGTCAGGACACCGGTGTATCCGAAGGCTTCGGACGTAATCCTCGTGAAGATAGCGTCATCGAGACCGAAGGCGTCGCGGATCTGGTTCACCGCCTTGGCCTGATCCGCGGCGAGAACTGTCGCTTCGTAGAGGAAGTCCAGCCGACCGACCGGAGATCGCTCTGCCTCCGGCGAAATCACAAAGCGGATGGGCGCATCCTCGATGTTCAGCGTGACTAGGTGGCGATCCCCGAGTCGCGCGGTTTCGGCGCCCGTCGAACGGGCGGTCCCGGCGACCGCAGCGGGATCCGGGGACGAAGCACCCGCGGCCCAGACGTGGGCGCGCCGGCGGCGCGACAACGCTTCCGCAATGGGTCCGCCCCCGTCCGGCTGCAGGAACTCGATCTCTGACCGACCTATGCGGAATACGTGCCGAACGGCGGCCAGCTCGACGCACGGCTCCCGCAGGACCTCTTCGGCTCCAAGGAGGTTGCGCCAGGCTTCGCCAGCCGCCGCTGCGTCAGCCGTCGCGACCAGCAGCCTGTCGACTTCGGTCAACATTTCAGGTCCCCGGGTGCAGGACGTTCAGCGGGACGCTACGACCCGCGGTTTCGACGATGCGAACATGGCTTCGGTTCAACTCCCTGGCGTGTCGGCAGCCACAGGAATGGGCGATCATGTCGATGTCGCGATTCAGCGCGCGCACATAATTCGCCACGCGGGTCGCCTTGTCTTCGACAACCAGTCCCCTCTGAAGCCGCCGGTTATGTGTCGCCACGCCCGTCGGGCAGGTATTGGTATGGCAACGCATGGCCTGGATACACCCCAGCGCGAACATGAACCCCCGGGCCGAATGGACAAAGTCCGCTCCCGTGCAGAGCGCCCAGGCGGCGCGGGCGGGGGTGACCAGCTTTCCCGAGGCGATGATCCGGACCCGTTCCTTCAGGCCGGCGGCTCTGAGGATGTCTACAGCGATGGGTAAGGCTTCGGCGATGGGCAGACTCATGTGATCCATCAGAGTCTGAGGGGCCGCACCGGTGCCGCCCTCTCCCCCATCGATCGTCAGGAAATCCGGAGCGTCCTGCGCCCCCCGTCGCACGAGAGCCTCGCAGAGGCTCGTCATGAAGCTCTCGTCACCCAGGGCCGTTTTCACACCAACCGGCCTGCCCGTCAGGTCCCTAAGGCTGCAAACGCGATCCAGAAGTTGTTCGATGTCGGCGATGTCCCGGTGACGATTTGGACTTATGGAGTCCTGTCCTGCCGGAATGCCTCGAATTCGTGCGATCTCGGCGCTCACCTTGGCCGCCGGAAGAACACCGCCCTTGCCGGGCTTGGCCCCCTGGCTCAGTTTGATCTCGAACGCCTTGACGGATCGCGCGATCTCCCTGGCTTTGTCGGGCGAAAAGGCGCCCTCAGGCGTCCGGACGCCATACTTCGCCGTTCCGATCTGCATGATCAGGTCACATTCACCTTCGAGATGGTAGGGCGACAGCCCGCCTTCGCCGGTATCCATCCAGCATCCGACCTGGCCGGCTCCGCGCGACAGGGCCTGGACTGCGGGTCGAGAGATCGCGCCGAAGCTCATCCCGGAGATGTTGACAACAGATCGCGCCAGGAAGGGCTGCTCGCAGGATCCTTCTCCGATCGTCAGTGGCGGGGTTGGCAGGCGGTCTTCCTCGAGGACCGGGAAGGGGTGATTGACGAAGAGCAGGGTTCCCGGTTCCCGCCGATCGTTTGTTGATCCAAAGCCGATCGCTCCGCCTTCATTCTTGGCTTCGCGATAGACCCAGGCCCGCGTCGCCCGATTGAAGGGCATCTCCTCCCGATCGCCGGCGAAAAAATATTGGCGGAAGTACTCGCCCAACTGCTCCAGCCAATAGCGCAGGTGGCCCACGACCGGAAAATTGCGAAGAACCGAGTGCCGCCGCTGGGTGAGGTCGTATGCCAGAATTCCCAGAAGGCAGAAGGCGATCAGAAGGCCGAGAAGAAAGCCAAAGCTTTGCGTGAGAAGATCGCCGACCGCCGCCATGCCCATCATCGCCTCATGAGTCGACCACCGAGATACTCTGTTCAAAATCCGTCAGAATATCGAGAATTTCGTCTGCTGGGGCAGAGAGAGACCTCGGATCCGGGAACCGGTAGCGCCAGAAGCTTGTGATATGTGAGATCACACCAATCCTCTCTCCAAGCATGAGGAACATCCTGGGCGCTGTCAGAAGGAAGTTTCTGAAGGCGAAGGGTTTGCCGTTCTTGGTCAGATCCGCGAACGCTCGATCATACACGTCAAGCGCCTCGGCGACTTCACGGCGCTTGAGGTCCACCATTTCGATTATCCGGCGACGCATCTGGTTCAGATAAATCATCTGCTCGGTATCACGATGGCCGACAACTTTTATCTGCGGTATCTCTCGCAGGACATCAATGAGTTTTGGCCAAAGGTCGCCCAGTAACCACTTGTAGTAAAGAAACCCTCTCCAGCTGAAAACGCCTTCTCGATAGTCGTCACCCTCAAGCCTAAGGGCTATTCTCAGAGGTTCGAGATGTTCGCTATTGTCCGTCGAAAGAAGTAACTGAACAAGTTTACTCGAATAATTCATCCCCTCTGCGGGAGAAGAATAGGTGAGCCGGATCAGATTGTTGATTTCCATCGCAGCAAAATCGAGCATCCGGGCCTGATCGGCCTCAGAAATCGAGAAGTAGCAGGAGGCGATGGCGATGCCGCGACGATTGAGGTGTTCTCTCAAGAGGAATGGGTCGAGCGACGGGATCTCGTCGATCGCACTCAGGACCCGCAAATCGCGGTCTGTCTCTCGGGCGTCTCCAGCCATTTCCCGAACTATATCCCGCCAGCCTCTCTGCCCGACGAAGAAAGAGCGACCTCCCATCCGAAGATCTGTCCGCTCCAGAGGTAAAATTATCTTAGTCGCATTTTGTCGCTCATCATCAAAAACATAGCGCTCGTCTGGTCGAAGTCTATGCTTGAGAATTATACATTCGTTGAGAGCGGGATTTGTGAAAAATGGTTTCGTGTAGTAATCCGGGTCACTCTTATGACTGTTGGCGATAGCGACAAGATTGAGGACCCGGCTCGTAGACGCGGTCCGCTGGAGCGCCCCCAGATTACGTATGGATCGGTCTGCGGAGGCTTGACGCATGTCTTTCACCCAACCGGAACATTCAACTCGACGACGCTAGGGGAAGACATGACTGCAGCCCGGGACTCGACCAGAAAAAGCAGAAAAGTCCCTGCCTTCCCGCACCGTGGCCCAGTCTTCCGGGTGAGACGTGTATGCGAAGTCGGGCGCGATCTCAAACGGTTCCGGCCATTTCAGAGGGGCCATGGCCACCAGCCCGGGATTGGCCCGCCTTTAAGGTGGAGCGCCGTAGGTGTCGGCGAGCCGCCGCCGTCGAGGTTCTTGCGGCGTCTTTGATCCAGGCCAACGCCGCCGTTCCGCCGGCTTAGGCGAGTTTGAAGTCCCGCAGGACGGCGCTCACGGCCCGATCGAAGGCCTGCTCGGCGGTTTCCGGGGCGCCGCCGAGCAGGTTCTGAAGTTCCAGGCTCACCACCCCATGAATGACGGACCAGAGCGTCCGAGCCGCGAGGTCAAGCTCGGCGATGTCCCTGCCGGGGGCGCAGGCTCGCAAGGTGTCTCGCAAGGTGCGAAAGGTCTCCCAGGCCTGGCGGCGATTTTCAATCGGCGCCTCGTAGCCGCGGGCGAGCTCGCCGAACATCACGCCATAGAGCGCACGGTGATCGAGCGCATACCGGCGATAGGCCTGGCAGATGGCGATCAGACGCGCTCCGGCTTCGTCCACCTCCAGACACTTTCGCTGCGCCATCGCCAATCCCTCAAAGGCCGAGAGGTAGAGGGCGTCGAGCAAGCCATCCTTGCCGCCAAACAGCGTGTAGACGACCTTTGTGGAGGCGCCGACCTCTTGCGCCAGTCGCCGGAGTGTCAGCGCGGCCGGCCCCTCTGTCGCAAGGATCTCCGCGGCTGCAAGGAGAATGCCGTCGCGGAGCTCTACGCGCAGGTCCGCACGCGTCTGTCTCAGATTCATCCTTGTGGGTGTAATCGCCGGATCCATCGCCACCGCTCTCAATTGAATTTCGGATGGAATGACGATTCGGGATAATACAGAGACGCCGCGCCCGCGCCTTCAACCTTTCGGATCGCCCCCGGTCAAAACGGGGGGCTGTATGATCGCAGCGGACTCGAGGCCTCCGTCTTGTGCGCCCGAAACATCTTTTTGGCGTGGCGAAACCCCATAAACCCGCCGTTAATTGATGATCGCTAGAAAGATCGCAGCGGTCTGAAGGCTCCGCTGCACTCGGACAGAGGTCCTGTTTGTTCGACCTCGACTAGGACGGTGCAGGTCCGAAATGAGATCGTCCTTAATGGGGAATGAACAATGCTGAATGCGCTGAATAATCGCCTGTCCATCATGGCGAGAATTGCTTTAGTCGGCGGGATATTCGTCGTGCCGGTTGTGATCGCCATGACCATCATCGTTCTCGACCGATGGCAGCAGATCAGTTTCTCGACGAAGGAAGAGCGCGGACGGGTCTACCTGGAACAGGTC
>JBJTFE010000124.1:0-2760 GCA_046093265.1 Phenylobacterium sp.
GGTCCACGCCGCGGGCGAAGCGGTACTGGGCGTCGGAGGCGATGCCGAGGGTCCGCCCGGTCTGGGCGATGCGGATGGGATCGAACCAGGCGCTCTCGACGAAGACATCCGTGGTGGTCTCCGAACAGCCGGTGGAGGCGCCGCCCATCACCCCGCCCAGGCCGATGGCCCCCGAGGCGTCGGCGATGACGCAGGTCCCCGGGCCGGCGGCGTAGGTCTTGCCGTCCAGGGCCTCGACGCGCTCACCCTCGCGGCCCAGCCGGGACTCGATCCAGCCGCCGGACAGCCGGGCGGCGTCATAGACGTGCAGGGGGCGGGCCCGGTCGAAGGTGATCAGGTTGGTGATGTCCACCAAGGCGCTGATCGGCCTCAGTCCGATGGAGATGAGCTTCCTCTGGAGCCAGTCCGGGGAAGGGCCGTTGCGGACGCCCCGGATCAGGCGCCCGGCGAAGGCCGGACAGGCGCCGCTGTCGTCCAGCCGGATCTCCACCGGGCAGGGGAAGCCCCCGGCCACGGGGCTGATGGCGGGGGTCCTGAGCCGTCCCAGGCCCGCCGCCGCCAGGTCGCGGGCGACGCCGTCCCCCCCCAGCCAGTCCGGGCGGTTCGGGGTCACCTCGAAGTCGATCGCGGCCTCCAGGCCAAGGGCGACGGCGGCCGGGGTCCCGACCGCAAGTCCGCCGTCCAGTTCCAGGATTCCGTCCGACTCCTCGGCGGTCTCCAGCTCGGCGGCCGAGCACAGCATGCCGTTGGACACGACGCCGCGCACCGGCCGGGCCTCCAGCACCAGACCGTTGGCCGGGATGCAGGCGCCGATGGGCGCATAGATGGTGGTCAGGCCGGCCCGGGCGTTGGGCGCCCCGCAGACGATCTCCTTGCGGCCATCGACCGTGTCGACCTGGCAGACCCGCAGCCTGTCGGCGTTGGGGTGCTGGACGGCTTCGACGATGCGCGCGACCGAGAAGGCCGCCAGGCGTGCGCCGGGGTCATCCACGTGCTCGACCTCCAGGCCGGCCATGGTCATGACCTCGACGACCTCCGCCACCGTGGCGTCGGTCTCGAGGTGCTCGCGGAGCCAGGAAGGGGTGAACTTCATCGCGGCGCTCCTAGCTCAGGCCCGAGGCGGGATTGGGGGCGGCGAAGGCCGAGAAGCCGTAGTGGGCCAGCCAGCGCCCGTCGGCGGCGAACATGTCGCGAAGGTCGGGCATGCCGTACTTCAGCACCCCCAGCCGGTCCACGCCGCAGCCGAAGGCGAAGCCCTGCCAGACGTCCGGGTCCAGCCCGCAGTTCCGCAGGACGTTGGGATGCACCATCCCGCAGCCCAGGATCTCCAGCCAGTCCTCGCCCTCGCCGATCTTCACCTCCCCGCCGGAGCGGTCGCAGCGCACGTCCATCTCGGCCGACGGCTCGGTGAAGGGGAAGTGGTGCGGGCGGAATCGCGTGGTCACGCGGTCGGTCTCGAAGAACTGGGCGATGAAGGTCTCGAGGGTCCACTTCAGGTGGCCCATGTGGATGCCCTTGTCGATCACCAGGCCCTCGATCTGGTGGAACATGGGCGTGTGAGTCTGGTCGGAGTCCTGGCGGAAGGTCCGGCCGGGCACGATGATCCGGATCGGCGGCTCCTGGCCCGTGGCGATCCAGGAGGGCAGCTTCTCGTTCGTCCGGTTCATGACCCGCACCTGCACCGGCGAGGTGTGGGTGCGCAGGACCTTGCGCTCGCCGTTGGCGTCCGGCGGCAGGAAGAAGGTGTCGTGCATCTCCCGCGCCGGGTGCTTGGGCGGGAAGTTCAGGGCGGTGAAGTTGTTGAAGTCGGTCTCGATGTCCGGCCCCTCGGCGACCCCGAAGCCCATGTCGGCGAAGACGGCGACCAGCTCGTCCATGACCTGCATGGTGGGGTGCACGCCGCCACGCCGCCGGGGCGGGGCGGGCAGGGACAGGTCGACCCTGTCGGCGGCCAGGCGGGCCTCCAGCTCGGCGGCCTCCAGCTCAGCCTTGCGGGCCTCGATGCGGGCGGCCAGCCGGGCGCGCATCTGGTTGATCTGGGGCCCCAGGACCTTGCGCTCCTCCAGGCTCACGGAGCCCAGGGTGCGGGCCAGCAAGGTGACGTTGCCCGACTTGCCCAGGATGGCGACACGCGCCTCGTCCAGGGCCGCCAGGTCGGCGGCGCCGTCGATCCGGGCCAGGTTCGAGCTTTCCAGTTCGGCGATGTCGGTCATGCGCGTCACTCTACAGACGGAGGCTTGAAGGAGAGGGGGCGCAAGCAAAAAGCCCCCCGGGCGCGCCGGGGGGCTTCTGATTGCGGCAGAGCCTTGGGGCTCCGGGCGTCAGGCCAGGGCGGCGCGAACCTTGTCGGCGATGGCCTTGAAGCCGACCGGGTCGTTGCCGGCGATGTCCGCCAGCACCTTGCGGTCCATCTGGACCCCGGCCAGTTCAAGGCCGTGGATAAATCGGGCGTAGGTCATGCCTTCGAGCCGGGCCGCGGCGTTGATCCGCTGGATCCACAGGGACCGGAAGCTGCGCTTGCGCACCTTGCGGTCGCGGTAGGCGTACTGGCCGGCCTTGTCGACCGCGGCCTTTGCGGCGCGGATGGTGTTCTTGCGGCGGCCATAGAAGCCGGCGGCCCTCTCAAGAACCTTCTTGTGGCGGGCGTGGGCGGTGACGCCCCTCTTTACACGTGCCATGCGTCAGGTTCTCCGATCAAAGGCCGTAGGGCAGGAAGATACGAATGATCTTGGCGTCGGCCTCGGTCATCACCTTCGTGCC
>JBJTFE010000125.1:0-2506 GCA_046093265.1 Phenylobacterium sp.
ATGTTGGTTCCCTCCGGCGTCAGGATCAGCGTCGCGCCGGCGTCCGCCGCCTGCCGCGCAAGGGGCAGGACGTGATCCAGGGCGGCGACCTGGGAGGCCGGCGTCCGGGTCTGGACCAGGGCGACGCGCACCGGCTCAGCCCGCCAGGAGGGCGTCGAGGCGGCCCTGCGCCTCCAGGTCATGCAGGTCGTCGCAGCCGCCGACGTGCCGGCCGCCGATGAAGATCTGCGGATAGGTGGCCGCGCCGCCGGACTTCTGCAGCATCTCGGCCCGTTTCCCTGCGTCGAAGGCGGCTTCGATCTCGGTGACCTCGGCGCCCTTGCGCTCCAGGAGGCCCAGGGCCTGCACGCAGTAGGGGCAGAAGGGCTTGGTGTAGATGGTCACGGCGGCCATGCGGCTCTCCCTCGGCTTCGGGCCCAGACTATATGGTGAGGCTTGCCGGGTCTTTAACCCTGGCGATGACGGCGGCGTCCACCCCGGCGGCGCCCGCCGCCTTCAGGGCCCGGGCGCAGGCCTCCAGCGTGGCGCCCGTGGTCAGGACGTCGTCGATCAGCAGGACTCGCCGCCCCTCCACCTGTCGCCGCCGGCCCTCGGGCACGGAGAAGGCGGCCGCCACGTTCCGCCGCCGCCCGCCGCCGGAACGTCCGGCCTGGGCGCCGGTGTCGCGCTTGCGGACCAGGGCGTCGGCCAGGTAATCCCGCGACCAGAGCCTGGCCAGGGGCCGGGCGATCTCGGCGGCCTGGTTGTAGCGCCGGCGGAAGAGTCGCGACGGATGCAGGGGTACGGGCGCGACGGCGTCGGCGCCGGCGAGGAGATCCCGGCCGGAGCGCGAGATCCAGGCGGCGAACAGGCGCGAGAGGTCCGTCCGGTCGGCGTATTTCAGCTGCAGGATGAGGCCGCGCGAGGCGTCGTCGTACAGACAGGCGGCGCGGGCCCGGTCGAAGGCCCTGGGCCTGGCGAGGCAGGCGGCGCAGCGGGCGCCGGGGCCGAGGCTGAACTCGAAGGGCGTCCCGCAGCCGTCGCAGACCGGATCGTCCAGGAAGGCGATGCGGCTCCAGCCCTCCACCGACAGGCCCGGCGACTGGACCGGCGCGTCATCGTCGAGGGCCCGGTGCGGATAGATCAGGTCCAGGGCCGCCCGGCCCGCCCGGGCGAGGGGGCCGGCGGGTTCCCATGCCCGGCCGAAGCGTTCATTGTCGCGGCCCATGCCGCCCTCCGCCTCGCCCCCGCGAATCTTCGACCGCGACCTCCTGCGCCGGCGGCTGGACAGGGCCGCCCCGGGCTACGCCGGGGCCGACTTCCTGAAACGCCGGGCCGCAGGCGACATCGTGATGCGCCTGGAAGCCATCATGCGCGACTTCCCTCGCGCCGTCGACCTCGGGGCCCGCAAGGGCGCCTTCGCCGAGGCCCTGGCCTTGAGCGACGCCGCGCCCCGGGTCGGCCTGCTGGTCGAGGCCGACCTCTCCGCTCCCATGCTGGCCGGTCGCGGCGGCCTGCGGGTCCAGGCCGACGAGGAGCGCCTGCCCTTCGCCCCGGCCAGCCTTGACCTCATCGTCTCCAGCCTCTCCCTGCACTGGGCCAACGACGTGATCGGCGCCCTGGTCCAGGCGCGTCTGGCCCTGAAGCCCGACGGCCTGTTCATCGGCGCCCTCTTCGGCGGGGCGACCCTGACCGAGCTGCGCCAGGCCCTGACCGCCGCCGAGCTCGAGCTGACCGGCGGGGCGGGCCCCCGGGTCTCGCCCTTCGCCGACCCGTCCGACGCCGCAGGCCTCCTGCAAAGGGCCGGCTTCGCCCTGCCGGTGGCCGATGTCGACCGGGTGACCGTGCGCTACGACCACCCCCTGAGGCTGATGGCCGACCTGCGCCGGATGGGCGAGACCTCGGTCCTCGCCGAGCGCCATCCCCGGCCCCTGACCCGCGCCGTCCTGGCCCGGGCCTGCGAGATCTACGCCCGGGACTTCGCCAACGCCGACGGCCGCCTGCCCGCCACCTTCGAGATCCTGACCCTGACCGGCTGGTCGCCGTCGGAGACCCAGCAGAAGCCCCTACGGCCCGGGTCGGCGAAGATGCGGCTGGCCGACGCCCTGGGGGCCGTGGAGCAGTCGGTGCCGGGCACGAAGCCTCAGGGCCGCTGAAGCCGCCCAGGACTGCGGTCGGGGGCGAGGTCGACCCGGATCTCCCCGGGCGGATCGGCGATCAGCCGGCGGGTGATCCGCTCGTAACGGGCCAGGAAGTCGTCCAGTTCGGCCTCGTCCATGGCCCGGCCGGGCCGGCCGGCGGCGATCGCGGCCGAAAGGTCCGCCTCCTGCTCCCCGCGCCAGCGGCGGACCGTGGCGAAGTCCGGCGCCCGGCCGGACCCGCAGGCGGCGACTTCCGCCCCCCTCAACGCCCTGGAGCGCGAGCGGGACCCGGACGGCGTCTGGCGCGGGGCGGTGGAGGCGGCCCTGGCGGGCGCCTACGCCGACCTCTTCGCGGCCCCGGACCTGACCGTCTTCCTGCGGGCGCC
>JBJTFE010000126.1:0-3585 GCA_046093265.1 Phenylobacterium sp.
GTCCACACCCTTCTCCACCACTGTCAGGCAGCAGCCCGAGTGGCTGATCGAGGCGCCGATTTCCACGGTCGCGAGGTCGTAGGTGGTCGAGATTTCGAAGCGCCGGTCGCGGTTCGTGTCCCGGACGGCGCGAACCGTTCCGACGTCGGTGACAATCCCTGTGAACATCAGGTCCTCTCGTAGATTTCGCAGAGGTCGGATCCGAACTCGGCGACGGACGTGCGCCGGAAGCGCGGAGCCTGGGCAAGGGCGTCAAATGGCAGATCGCCGATCGCGGGTCGACCCCGCGCGCCGAGGATCAGGGGCGCCCGGAACCAGATGAGCTGGTCCACGACCCCCGCCTCAAGAAATGACGCCGCCACCTGGCCGCCGCCCTCGACGAAGATCCGTGAGAGCCCCTTGGCCCGCAGGGCGCGCAGTATGTCGCCGGGATGCGGGCGCCCGGCGCCCTGACCCGGCGCCAGGACGCGAACGCCCAGCTCCGCAAGGTCCGGACGGGGCTGCCCCGCCGTGACCAGGTAGGTGGGAACGCCGCGCGCCGTCCGGGCGAGACGCGAGGTCGCAGGCAGCCTCTGCCGGGTATCGAGGACCACCCGCGCCGGTTGCGGCCCGGCGTAACCATCGAGCCGGACGGTGAGATCGGGATCATCCGCCAGCGCCGTCTCGATTCCGATGAGCACGGCGTCATACCCGGCCCTGAGGCGGTGAACCTCCAGCCGGGAGGCCTCCCCGGTGATCCAGCGGCTTTCCCCCGTGGCTGTGGCGATCCGGCCGTCCAGGCTGGTCGCAAGCTTCAGAGTGACCCGGCTAGCGGTCATCCTCTCCGCCTTCGCTCAGGCCCTCGCGGCCGAGGAAGGTCGCGAACTCGGCCGCCTCCCGGAAGTCGCGATAGACCGAGGCGTAGCGGACATAGGCCACGTCATCGAGCGCCTTGAGCTGCTTCATCACCATCTCGCCGACCACCGACGACGGCAGCTCCGTCTCGCCCAGGCTCTCCAGCTGGCGGACGATCTGCGAGAGCATCCGCTCGATGCGGTCCGGTTCAATCGGACGTTTCCGGGTGGCGATGGCGATAGAGCGGGCCAGCTTGTCGCGGTCGAAGGGCGTACGCCGTCCGGACCGCTTCAAGATGGTGATCTCGCGGAGCTGGACCCTCTCGAAGGTGGTGAACCGACCTCCGCATTCCGGGCAGGACCGTCGCCGACGAATGGCCGCGCCGTCATCTGACGGGCGACTGTCCTTCACCTGGCTCTCGGGGTGTCCGCAGAACGGGCAACGCATGATCTGGCCCCTCCCGGCCGGGCCGACCCCTATTAGAGGCCTCAGCCGTAGATGGGAAAGCGCTTTGTCAGGGCCAGGACCTCGCCCCGGACCCGCGCCTCGACGGCCGAATTGTCGCCGCCGGTGGCGACCCCGTCCAGGACCTCTCCGATCCAGCGGCCGACCTGGCGGAACTCATCCTCGCCGAAGCCCCGGGTGGTGCCCGCCGGCGTCCCGACCCGGATGCCCGAGGTCTGGACCGGCGGGAGCGGATCGAACGGGATGCCGTTCTTGTTGGTGGTGATGCCGGCGCGCTCCAGGGCGATCTCGGCGTCGGCGCCGCTCACGCCCTTGGGCGTCAGGTCCACCAGCATCAGGTGGCTGTCGGTGCCGTTGGAGACGATCCGGAAACCGGCCTGCTGCAGGCTGTCGGCCAGGGCCCGGGCGTTGTCGATCACCTGGCGCGCATAGGCCTTGAACTCGGGCCGCAGGGCCTCGCCGAAGGCCACCGCCTTGGCGGCGATGACGTGCATGAGCGGCCCGCCCTGCAGGCCCGGGAAGACCGCCGAGTCCAGCTTCTTCGCCAGCTTCTTGTCATTGGTCAGGATCAGGCCGCCGCGCGGGCCGCGCAGGGTCTTGTGGGTCGTGGTGGTCACGACGTGGGCGTGCGGGAAGGGGTTGGGATAGACGCCCCCGGCCACCAGGCCGGCGTAGTGGGCGATGTCGGCCATCAGGATGGCGCCGATGGAATCGGCGATCTCGCGGAACCGGGCGAAGTCGATGTGCCGGGAGTAGGCCGAGCCCCCGGCGATGATCACCTTGGGCTTCTCGGCCAGGGCCAGCTCGGCGGCCTGGTCATAGTCGATCAGGTGATCCTGGCTGCGCACGGCGTACGAAACGGGGCGGAACCACTTGCCCGACTGGTTGACGCTCTTGCCATGCGTCAGGTGGCCGCCGGCGGCGAGGTCCATGCCCATGAAGGTGTCGCCGGGGACCAGGGTGGCCATGAAGACCGCCTGGTTGGCCTGGCTGCCCGAGTGGGGCTGGACGTTGGCGAAGTCGCAACCGAACAGGGCCTTGGCGCGCGCGATGGCCAGGGCCTCAGCCTCGTCCACCACCTCGCAGCCGCCATAGTAGCGCTTGCCGGGATAGCCCTCGGCGTACTTGTTCGTCAGGACCGATCCTTGCGTCTCCAGCACCGCCCTGGAAACGATGTTCTCGGAGGCGATCAGTTCGATCTGGTCCTGCTGGCGGCGGAGTTCGCCGATCAGCACCGCGGAAAGCGCCGGGTCGGACTGTGCGACCGAAGCCGAAAAGAAGCCCGCCGGGACGCCGGCGGCGAGGGTCTGTGTGGTCATGGGGCCTGTCCTGAGGATTCGGCGCGGCCGAACGCGGGCTGTTTACAGCCTTGCGGGTCCGGGCGGAACCGTCATCGCTCCATACCGGGCGGAAAAGTCGGCGGACCTCAGGCGGCCTGCCCGCCCACCCTCTGGATGTTGCAGCGGACCCAGAGCTTCTCGAGGGCCCGGACCAGGTCGTCCATCATCTCGTCCGTGTGCGCCGGGCTGGGCGTGAAGCGCAGGCGCTCGGTCCCGCGGGGCACGGTGGGATAGTTGATGGGCTGGACGTAGACGCCGTGCTCTTCGAGCAGGATGTCCGAGATCATCTTGCAGTGGACGGGGTCGCCGACCAGCACCGGGACGATGTGGCTGACCGACGGCATGACCGGCAGGCCGGCGGCCTCCATGCGCGCCTTCAGGGCGGCGGCGCGCTCCTGGTGCTTCACGCGCACCTCGTTGTGGTCCTTGAGCCAGCGGATCGAGGCGACGGCGCCGGCCGCGACCGCGGGGGGCACGGAGGTGGTGAAGATGAAGCCGTCGGCATAGGAGCGGATCGCGTCGACGATCACCGCGTCCGCGGCTATGTAGCCGCCCATGACGCCGTAGGCCTTGCCCAGGGTGCCCTCGATGATGTCGATCTCGGCCATGACGCCGTCGCGCTCGCAGACGCCGGCGCCGCGGGGGCCGTACATTCCGACGGCGTGGACCTCGTCGATATAGGTCATGGCGCCGTACTTCTTCGCCAGAGCCACGGTGCCGGGGATGTCGGCGATGTCGCCATCCATCGAATAGACGCTCTCGAAGGCGATCAGCTTGGGCGCGGCCGGATCGGCGGCGGCAAGCAGCTCCTCGAGGTGGGCCAGGTCATTGTGCCGGAAGACGTGCCGGGGCCCGCGCCCGCCGCGGATGCCCGAGATCATCGAGTTGTGGTTCAGGGCGTCGGAGAAGACGATCAGGCCGGGCAGGATCTTGTAGAGTGTCGAGA
>JBJTFE010000127.1:0-5633 GCA_046093265.1 Phenylobacterium sp.
GCGTTGATGAACTCAGGCTCGAAGGAGGGGGGCGGGCAATTCTGCGAGCAGGGCGGGTTCAGACCGCCCGCCTTGTAGCCGCGCGAGTAGAAGGCGTAGATCAACGACTGGTCGGTGAAGGCCAGTTCGGGCTTCCAGTCAAAGCCGAAGCGGCCCGTCATTTCCTCGAAGTCCACCGCCAGAACCGGCTTGGTTCCGGGGGGCGCGCCGATGAGCCCGGAAGCCGGAATTCCCAGCGCCGAATTCCCTGGCACGCCGAGCGTGACAGCGAAATTTCCCACCTCCTTCTCGTCTCTGGTCCAACGAAGACCAAGCGTCCACTTGAAGTCCTCGGACATCTCCCAGTAGAGTTCACCGAATACGGCGGTTGACGTCAGGCTGTACGGATTATAACTATTGAAATAGTTGTGGCCTGAACGGTCAGGATCTTTGTTGGGATCGATACCAACGCATCCATTTCCAGTTGTACAGTTGGGGTTTCCTGTATTCAGGAGGTTGTTCACCTGATACCAAGCAGTTCCCGTGTTAAACATAACATAATAGTCACCCTCAGTCGAATAATCGAGATAAAGGGCCCCAACGTTAAAGTTAAACGGTCCATCAAAGGAGGACTGCAGGCGAACTTCCTGGCTGAACTGCTTGTCAGAATTTGACGCAATGTCGCTCGTCGTAAAGCGGTTGTAGCTTCCGTTTTGCGGATCGTTCACTACACCGCCTGGGAACAGCGTCGGATAAATCACAGTCGCGTAGCCGGGAACCGCCGCAAGGGCGTTCACCGGATTCGGCGTCGTGTTGAAGTTCACAGAAGGCGTATAGCGGTTATAGTCTTGGCGGTTGTACAGACGATTCCGCGATTGATTTGTGAGAGAGGTCAGGAGCAGACTGTCCGTGACGTCCCACTCCAGGTGCAGTTGCACGATATCTGTATCGGCCCTGTAGATCGGGTCAAAATTGGACTCGATGTCGCGCACATCCCGTGACTGAATCTTGCCCGCATAGGCGTCACCGGTCTGGAAACCACCAAGGGCGCCGAACAAGCCGCCGAGGGTCGCCTGGGTGTTCACAGTTCCGAAAATGTCCGGGCTATTGACGGGCGTCGCGCGGCAACCCTGGCTGAAAAGGCCGCGCTGCACCTGGGCGATGAGCGGGACCGCCGAGAAGGCCACGCCCCCCACATTGGCCGGGCCAACGTCCTTGGAGCAGAACTGCTTGCCGATCCGCGAGCGGGCGTCATCCTCGTGAAACTTGTCGTAGACGACGATGGCCCGGAAGGTGTCGGTCGGTTCAAACCTGACGCTGGCGCGGTAGCCGTACATGTCGCGGGAGTCCGCGTCATTCCCGGTCACGATATTCTTGCCAAAACCGTCGCGCTTCAGGTAGGCGCCCGCCAGTCGAACCGCAAAGGCGTCGCTGATGGGGGCGTTGATCATGCCGCGCAGCTTGATCGAGTTGTAGTTGCCGTATTCCGCGCGCGCCATGCCCTCCAGCCTGTCGGAGGGCTTGTTGGAGATGAGGTTCACGACGCCGCCGGTGGCGTTCCGGCCGTACAGGGTGCCCTGAGGACCGCGCAACACCTCGACGCGCTCGACGTCGTAGAACTCGGTCTCGAACAGGTTGTTGGAGATCAGCGGGGCGTTGTTCAGGTGGATGCCGGTCGCCGCATCACCCGAAACGGCCACCAGTTTGGCGCCGATACCCCGGATCTGAAAGTTGTATCCGTTGAAGTTGCCCTTGGAGAAGTTCACGTTCGGGATGGCGAGAACCAGGTTGGGACCGCCGTCGATGCGGGACTTCTCCAGGGCGTCCTGTGAGAAGGCGGATACTGCGATCGGCACATCCTGAATGGACTCCGCCTTCTTCTGGGCGGTGACGATCAGTTCCTCGATGGTGGAGGTCTCTTCCACCGCCTGGGCGGCGCCCGCGAGGGCGAGCGCGGAGGCGCCCGCGATCAGCAGGGTCTTCATCTGATGGGTCTTGCGCATTTAACTCCTCCTGACGGAACGACCTGCTTTGTCTGGGCCGCCTCCGGAATTCCGCGCCTGACGGGCGCGAGCCCCGGCGGTTCGCCAGCGGCGGGCGGATGTCAGTACACGCTTAGCGGGAAGTCAACGACCGACCGCTGCTAATCGGGGCGCGGCCTGAAATGTTGTTGACAGTGTTGCGAAAAAACCTGCAACTTCCTGACAGTTTCGTCAAGTTTGGTCGATCCCGCTGAACGAAGAGACGGATCACCCCCCAACGAAGTGGCCCGATGGACCCGTCGGGCTGAGACTTTTCTTTAATCTCGATCCTACCCTTGCAGGTCGGGGCCATCTGGCTCCGCTTCGAATCTCTTCGGGGAATGTCCGGGCGCGTTCGCCTGAGGGCCTGTCCGACCCGCCGCAATGGCTCCGACGTTTTGCAAAGGCGCGGGACCGCAGCTATGGAAGCCCATGCTCCATAAGGATCACGCGCTGGTGCTGTTTTCAGGCGGCCAGGACTCCGCCGCCTGCCTCGCCTGGGCGCTGGACCGCTTCGCGAATGTCGAAACGGTCGGGTTTGACTACGGACAGAGGCATGGGGTGGAGATGGTCCAGCGGACTAGGGTGCTGGACCAGGTGCGGTCCGCCTTCCCTGCCTGGGCGGAGCGATTGGGCGCTGATCACCGGTTGGACCTCACCGCCTTCGGAGCGATCGGCGAAACGGCGCTGACCTCCGAACGCGCCTTCGAGATGGACGCGCGGGGTCTGCCGAACACCTTCGTGCCGGGCCGGAACCTCGTCTTCCTGACCTGGGCGGCCGCCCTGGCGGACCGGCGGGGCCTGGGGCGTCTGGTCGGAGGCATGTGCGAGACGGACTTCTCAGGCTATCCGGATTGCAGGCGGCGGACGCTTGACGCTCTGCAGAACGCCCTGAACTTCGGCATGGACCGCGACTTCGTGATCGATACGCCCTTGATGCATCTGACAAAGGCTCAGACCTGGGCCCTAACCTATGGGCTGGGCGGCGAGGCCCTCGTCGAGATCGTGCTTGAAGACACCCACACCTGCTACGCCGGAGAGCGAGGTGATCGGCATGACTGGGGATACGGCTGCGGCGCCTGTCCGGCCTGCGATCTGCGCGCCCGCGGATGGCGGGAATGGGATGCGGCGGGGCGACCCGTCCTTTCGGCATGAGCTACGCCGTCAAGGAGATCTTCCTGACCCTCCAGGGCGAGGGCGGCCAGGCGGGCCGGGCCGCAGTCTTCTGCCGGTTCGCCGGCTGCAATCTCTGGTCCGGACGCGAGGAAGACCGCGCAACCGCCGCCTGCACGTTCTGCGACACCGACTTCGTCGGGATGGATGGACCCGGAGGGGGACGGTTCGCCTCGCCGGGGGATCTGGCCGAGGCCATCCTTTCAGCCTGGCGCGGAGGTCCGGAGAACCGCCTGGTTATTCTGACGGGGGGCGAGCCCCTCCTGCAGGTCGATGACGCCCTGGTCACCTCGCTTTATGACCGGGGGTTCCGGATTGCTGTCGAGACGAACGGCTCCCTGCCCTGCCCGTCCGGCGTCGACTGGATCTGCGTCAGCCCCAAGGGCCGCGTCCCCGTCGTCCAGCGATCGGGGCAGGAGCTCAAGCTTGTCTATCCCCAGCCCGGGGTCGATCCAGCCGACTTTGTGGGGTGGGACTTCGAGAGTTTCCGGCTCCAACCCATGGACGGCCCACAGCTGGCGGAGAATACGCGGGCCGCGATCGACTATTGCCTTTCACACCCGCTCTGGCGTTTAAGCGTCCAGACTCACAAGTCCCTCGGCATCCCCTGACCGCCCGGCGGTCCCCAAGACATGACCCCAAGACAGTTCGAGATCACCAAGGCCGCGACCTTCGACGCGGCGCATTACCTGCCTGAGGGGCCGGACGAGCGGCCGTATCGTCGTCTCCACGGACACTCTTTCCGCGTGGAGGCTTCGGTCCGCGGGACGCCGGACGGCTCGGTCGGGTGGGTCGCGGACCTCGCCGACCTCGACGCTGACCTCCGCTCGGCGGCGGGTGCGCTGGACCACAGCCTGCTCAACGACACGCCGGGGCTAGAACGCCCGACCCTGGAGTCTCTCTGCTCCTGGTTCGCCGCACGGCTCTGTGTTCGCTATCCGGGTCTCTCGAGTATCACGGTGTCCCGCCCCACCCTCGGAGAATCCTGCACTCTCACCCTCGGCTGAGTCCGGCTTGGACTACCGGGTCGCAGCCGCGAACAGCCGGTTGGCCTCGTTCCAGTTCAGGACGCTCCACCAGTTGGTGAGGTAGGAGCCGCGGTTGCTCTGGTACTTCAGATAGTAGGCGTGCTCCCAGACATCGTTGGCGATGATCGGGACGCCCTTCACCGGCGCGTCGCCCATCAGCGGATTGTCCTGGTTCGGCGTACTTGTGACGATGAGCTTGTCACCGGTCCATACCAGCCAGGCCCAGCCGGATCCGAAGCGCTGGGCGCCAGCAGCCTGGAAGGCGTCCTTGAAGGCCTGCATGGAGCCGAAGTCCTTTTGAATCCGGGCCGCCAGAGCGGCAGAGGGCTCGCCGCCCTGCCCGGGCGGCGCCATCAGCGACCAGAAGAGCATATGATTGTAGTGACCGCCGCCGTTGTTGCGGACTGCAGGCGGATGGTTCTGCACCTCGGCCATGATGGCCTCCAGGGACTTGCCCTGCAGGGCGGGCGTCGCCTTCACGGCTGCGTTCAGGTTGTTCACATAGGCCTGATGATGCCGACCGTGGTGAATACGCATGGTCTGGGCGTCGATCGCCGGCTCCAGAGCCTCGAAGGCGTAGGGTAGTGGCGCCAGGGAGAAGGGTTCGGCGCTCGCCTGCGCCTGAACCGGGGCGGCCGGGGTTGCAGCGGCCATCGCGGCGCCGGGGACAAGAAGGGCAAGGACGGCGGCGAAGGAGGCGGTGGCGCGCATGTCGGATTGTCTCGTGGACCAAGAGGCGTCGGGGGCAGGCGGATGCCTGTTTCGCCAGACTAGATGATGCGCGACCCTGCCCTCGTCAATTGACGGGGCGCGACGATTCCGTCCCGGCGAACGGACCGGCGTGGCTCCGGCGACGAAGGTTGATTATGTGCGCGCACAGCAGGAAGGCGCTCCCGAGGCTCGTGAAAGTGATCTCGGCTATCTCGGACCACCCCCAGGGCAGACCCACCACGAGACCAGTCAGGCCAAGGCCGCAGGCGATCCTGACTCAGAGGTGACGCCAGCCGCCGGTGAGGAAGAGAGCCACGAGTGAGGCCGGAGCCACCACGGCGAGAAAGAGCACGTGAATCCATTCCAGGTGCGCCAGAGCGCCCACGAACGGAAGGATCGCGCCCAGGACGGGAAGCGCAAGGCAATGTCCAAAGCATAGACCGGAGACACCGAGGGCGAAGGCGTCCGGCAAGCGACTCGAGGTGGATTTCACAACTGACATGACCTTGTTTACAGGACGGATGAGAGAGAGTTATGTTATAAAATAACTTCTGTATAGCGCCTAAGGTTTCCCATGAGGCCCCTTCCCGTCACGGTGCTTTCCGGTTTTCTCGGCGCCGGCAAGACCACCCTTCTGAACCATGTGCTCCGAAACCGCGAGGGACTTCGCGTTGCAGTGATCGTGAATGACATGAGCGAGGTCAACATCGACGGCGCGCTG
>JBJTFE010000128.1:0-13118 GCA_046093265.1 Phenylobacterium sp.
TCCTTGGTCTTGGGGTTGCGTCAGCAAACCCGACCCTACCGAAGACCGCGGATGACCACCGCTTCGCCGCTCGCTCGCTACGGCGCCTTGTGAGAGGCGCGCGTCGCGAGCGGCGAAGCTACCGCCCAGGAGCTACACCACCATCAGGGACACGACCGGGAACTGGGTCGACCTTGCTTCCGTTGAAGCCTGCGGAGCAAGGTCTGCAACTCGACGCTGCGCCCACGCGAGGTGGCTTCAACGGTTCTGGTCAAACCAGGTCCGCGCCTTTTGCAGCGCGAGCACGGCGGCTTCCAGTTCAGCTTTGGAAAGCATGGCGGCAAGCGGCGCCAGGTCCGCGCTGAGAATCGCGACCGCGCGACCATATGCTTCGCGCCCCTGCGGCGTCAGCGCGGCGAGCTTGCCTCGACCGTCGTCGGGATCGGGGCGAACGGCTAAGTAACCCTTTCGCTGCAGGCGCGAAACCGTGTTCGTGACCGCGCCATTGGACACTTCGAGGGCGCGCGCCAATCGGGTCAGCGAACACGCCTGTCCGAGCCGCGCAAAGTGGTTCAGGACGACGAACTGCGCCATGTTCAGGTCTGGAGAAAGCCGCCGGGAGGCGCGGTTATGCGAGAGCTGGGAGAGAATTCCGACTTCGCTGAGCAGTTGAAAAATCAACGAATTCCGAGCGTCGGATGGCGGGTTGTCGCCTGCAGAGTGCATGGATCGATGGCGAGCTCAAGCTGCCGCAGCCCGGCAGGGCGAGGTCAATAACCACGACCTTCGCGTCTCCCGCAACCTGTAAGCCGCATGAACCGCCCGGGAGGATCAGGTGACCCTTCGCCTGTCCGGCCCCGTTCGCCGCCGGTGTGATGATCAGTGGACGGGTGTCGATGCCATCCAGGTCAGCCGCCCTGATGGTCGGCATCCAGCGTTCGGCTACCGGCCCGCGGGGCGCCGCACGGCGAGTGCAACCAGCTGGAACACCACCAGCGAGGTCCCGATCATCGCCCAGCTCCACTTCACGGCCGAAAGGGTCGAGGCCACCATGGCGAGGGCGGGCGGAAAAGAGAGCGGCGCGCTGAGCATGGTCAGGGTGACCAGGTTCTCCCAGATATCCGCGGTGGCGATCACAGGGCCCAGGACGGCGAGCCAAAGCGCCAGTCTCTGCCAGCCCGGCTCGCCACGGCGCGCCTTGGCGATCATCAGATGAACTATGAACAGGGTGAGGAGCAGTCCGAAGATGAAGATGAAGTCCACCCACTGGGTGCGGACGTAAACTTCCAAAGAACCCCGCTCAATGAGGCTCTGGTACCAGCCGCGGGTCAACTCCGGGTTGAAGGCCAGCTGGCCTTCGATCAGGCGCGGAGGAAATCCGGAAGCGGCTTAGAGGACGGCGGCCCAGGTGATTCCGCCGGCAAGCAAGGCCACGCTGGCCGCCAATGCGGTCCAGAGCTTCGGCCAGCTGGTGGTCTCGGCAAGACGGCGAAGGTTTCCGACGAAACGGTTCATTGGACGATTGGCCCTCTTCGAGGAAGTCTGAAGAAGATATTTCAATGTTCAAGCAAATGCAATGGAACTATCTGGGGCCCTCGGGGAGGGCGCGACCGGGCGCGAACCTGCGGGGAAAATGAGGTCTATCGTCCAAGTTTCCGCAGGAGCCCATACGGGTCGGCCGAGCCGGCGCGCATGATCTCAGGAGCGCGGGGGGCAGCGCATCGCGAGGGCAGAAAACTGAACACCTGCTACGGGTATGGGTTCACTTCCTCCGCCGCCCCCTGAGATAGGCCGGGAGATTTTGGGAGATCAGCTGTCGTCCATCGATTCCAAGAACCAGCCAGGGCAGGGCCTGTCCGAGACCTTCAAAGCCTTCGTGTTCCAAAGTCAGCTGCACGCCTTGCCGGCCGTCGGCCAGCAGAAAGGTGACCTTCGTGTCCAGAGGTCCGCCGACCCAGGAAATCTTCAGGCGCTCAGGCGGGACGAGCTCCAGCACCTCGCATCGGATGACGCCGTCAAAGCCCGGAGCAGCGCTCGTCCTGAAGGTGAACCGGTGCCCCACGACCGGCGAGAAGTCATTCGGCAGCATCCATTCGGACAGGGCGCGAGGGTTGGTGAGCGCCTCCCAGATCTCTTCCCGGGACGCCTGGATGACCCGGGTCACACGGATGACAGCCATTTCAGCGCTCCGACCGCGGCTCAGGGCCGATCCGCAAGGGGCCCTCAAATGCGCTTCTCGGGGTCTGCCGCGCGGCGCCCTGTCTCATGACCAGCTCCTTGAACGCGGCCTTCATATCGTCGATTGGCAAGGTTTCAAACCGCCCAGCTCCGAGATGCACAGCCCGTCCGGGACGGTCTTTGAAAAAGGAGCGCAGACGCCGAAGGAGACCGCCCCTGCCGGTCAAAGCGCCAGGAGCGGTCGCTGCCGGGCGGCCCGGATGCCGGGCAGCACGCCCCCGACGAAGCCGACGATCAGGGCCAGGATCACGGCCTGCAGCACCAGTTCCGGACCCATCTGCAGCCGGAACGCCACCTGGGTGAACCCCGCCCCCAGGGTCGAGGCGGACAGGCCGTTGAACAACAGACCGCAGGCGGCGGTTCCCAGCAGGGCGCCGACGACGGAGAGAACCAGGGCCTCGCACATGGTCCCCATGAAGGCTGAGAAGCCTGAGAACCCGATGACTCTGAGGGTCGCGATTTCGGTCGCCCGGGCGGACACCGAGGCGTACATGGTGTTGAGCGCCCCGGCTAGGGCGCCGATCGACATGATGACCCCAAGCGGCCAGCCAATATAGCGGATCAGCAGCCCCGACCGCTCCGCCTGGGCGGCGAAATAGTCCAGTTCGCTCTGAGCTTTCAGCTGAAGCCTGGGATCGGATTCAACATAGGCTGTGTAGGCCGCCTGCTGCGCCGGACTGGTCAGGGCGACGCGTGCCGTCTGGAAGCTCGAGCCGCGGTTGAACAGGCTCTGGACGACAGGGGCGTCCGCCCAGAGTTCCGACTCGAAGACGGTGCCGGGAGCCTCGAAAACACCGACCACGCGCCAGGTCTGGGCGCCGAAGCGGACGGTCTTGCCCATCTCGAAGCCGGAGAATTCGCGCAGGAGGCCGGCTCCTACGACAATCTCATTTGATCCGGGGGCGAACATCCGCCCCTCTCTCAACCGGACCTGCTGCCGGACGGCCAGCCCGTTTGGACCGATCCCGCGCAGCGGCATGTTGGCCTTTGTGCCTGACGACCGCTTGATCCCGTCCACGATGAGGAGCAGCTCCGCAGAGACGAGGGGCGCGCCGTCGGCGGCGCGCCGCACGCCGGGTCCCTGGCCAAGGAGATCGACCTGCTCCCGTGACAGCGTGCTGTTGATCTCCGACTGCGATCCATCCCTGAGCACGATGGCGACGTCAGGAGAGCCCGAGCCCTTGAGGGTCTGGCTGAAGCCGTTGGCAAGAGCGAGGAAGCCCAGGAGGACGGCCACGACCAGTGCAATCGACACGACGGTCGCCAGCGACATCCAGAGCCGCTGGGGAATGGACCGGATGTTCATCAGGATGACGGATCCCGTCTGGTTCAGAAGGCTCACAGGGGGGACTCCTCAGCGTCGCCCGAGGGCGTCGATAATGTTCATCCTGAGGGCCGAGAGAGCTGGCGCGAGGCCGGTCACAAGACCCAGGAGCAGGGCAAGGCCCATGCCCGCCGCCGCGACCGGCGCCGTCATGGACAAGGCGCCAAAGGTCTCGCCGATTGGAGATCGGGAAAGACCGTTGAGCGCCAGGGCGGCGACTCCAAGGCCAAGGAGGCCGCCCAGTCCGGACAGCAGGAGAGACTCGCCCAGCACCATCCGCAGGACCCTGGGGCCCGGGAAGCCCAGAGTCTTCATCACGCCGATCTCCTTGGTGCGTTCCCTGACCGCGGAGACAAGGGTTGTTCCAACGATCATCAGGATCGCTGCGAAGGCCGCCGCCACGACCATCGTGATGATGAAGTTCAGATCGCCCGCCTGTTTGAGGAAGGCCCTGGAGAACGTCTTCTCATCCGCGGTCGAGGTCTCGAAGGGTGAATTGGCGAAGGTGGCGTCAATCGCCTTGGCCACCTGGTCATTGATGTCGGGCGACGCGGTCAGAACGGAGACGGTGCCCACCGTATCCCGGCCGAAGGGGCGGATTTCGTTGAGGTAGTCGTAGTTGAAGTAAAGCACGTTGGTCGGATCGGTGGGCTTGGCGCCGTCGAAGATCCCGACCACCTTCATGTCCCAACTGCGCGATCCGTCGGGCCGGAAATAGATATCCGAGCTGATCGGGATGGTCTGACCGACCCGCCAGCCGTACTGGTTGGCGAGGGAGCGTCCGACAATGACCCCGGTGCGCTCCCGGATAAAGGCCTCGCGCTCGCCGGGCCCGAGCCTGATCTGGTCGGCGAAGATGGACGTGTAGGATTGCGGGTCAACGGCGAAGCCCACGAAGCGGCTCTGGGCAGGGTCCCGGAAATAGGCGCCGAACCAGCTCTGATGTGTCGTCGCCGTCACTCCCGGGATGGTGGCGATGCGGTTGAGATAGGCGATGGGCAGCGGTACGGTGAAGTTGATCTTGTTTGCGACGACCATCCTGTTGCTCGCCGAACCGGTCTCAGTCGCGCGGTTGAGCGCGACGTTGACCCCCACCAGCAGGCCGAAGATCAGGAAGGCGATGAAGATGGAGATGATCAGCAGAACCGTCCTCAACGGCTTTCTGAACAGGTTCTTCCAGACGAGATCGAGGTCGTTCACGCCGTCATCTCCACGAACTGGCCCTTGTCCAGATGCAGGGTGCGGGTGGCGAAGCGGGCCGCTTCAGGGTCATGCGTGACCATGACGATTGTCTTGCCGAGCTCACGATTGAGAAGCTGCAGCGTCGACAGGATGTCATTCGCCGTGGACCGGTCGAGGTCACCGGTGGGCTCATCGCAGAGCAGGAGTTTGGGGTCGGAGACGATAGCGCGGGCGATGGCGACGCGCTGCTGCTGACCTCCCGAAAGCTCCTTTGGCTTGTGCCTGGCCCGGTCCGCAAGATCGACGATCTTGAGTGCGGTGCCCACATTCTCTTTCCGCTTCTTGGCCGGAAGCGAGGTCAGGAGGAGGGGCAGTTCAACGTTCTGAGCTGCGGTCAGGATCGGCATCAGATTGTAGAACTGGAAGATGAAGCCGACGTTCCGCGCGCGCCAGGCTGTGAGCTGGCCCTCAGAGTAGCCTTCGATGCGCTCTCCGTCGAACGCGATCTGCCCGCTGTCGCAGCGATCGGTTCCCCCAAGAAGGTTGAGCAGGGTCGTCTTGCCGGAGCCGGAGGGGCCCATGATGGCCACGAAATCACCCTTCGGGATGACCAGGTTCAGGCGATCGAAAATGCAGATCGACTCCTTGCCGCGGGTGTAGGACTTGCAGACGTCAGTCAGCCTGATGAAGTCGGTCATGATGCGCTCTGGGTTATCGGGGCTCAGGTGGTTGTCTCGATGAATGTGACCTTGACCGCCATGTCGGGAATGATGCGCGGATCTCGTCCGTCAAAGGCGATGCGCACCCGGACCGTCGCCTTGTCGCGGCTCGCCGCCGGGATGGTGGCGATCACGCGGGCGGGCAGGCGGCTTTCCGGATAGGCGTCGAGGACGGCCTCGACCTTCTGGCCGGCGGATACGCGCCCGATGTACGCCTCGTTCACGTCCACCTCGATCTCAAGGCTGTCCATGTCCACGAGGGTGCAGATGCCGGTGCGGGTGAAGCCTCCGCCCGCGGAGAGAGGCGAGATGATCTCCCCCGCCTGCGCAGCCTTGTCGATGACGACGCCGGAGAAGGGCGCCCTTATCACATAGCGGCTGAGCTGCAGGCCGGATCGGTTGGCGTCGGAGCGCGCCGCTGCGAGTTGCGCTCTCGAAAGATCGAGCTGGGCCCGGGCGGACTCGCTGCGCGCGGTCGCCGCCTGCAGGACGGCGTCGCTGACATATCCTGACTTCGAAAGGCTCTCAGCCCTGGCAAGAGCCTGGCGCGCCTCTTCGAACTGGGCCTGAGCGGCCGCGACGGAAGCCTCGGCCGAGACCTTGCGGGCCATCGACGTCGCATTGTCGGCCTGTGCGATGGAGGCGTCGAGGACGGCGAGGACATCGCCCTTGCGCACCACCTGCCCCTCTTCGACGCGAACCTCGACGACACGACCTGTGACTTCGGCGGCCACGGTGGCCCTCGACCTGGCGACCACATATCCCGAAGCGGTGAGCCCGCTGGCGCGAACCGGGCCCGGCGTGACGGCGACCGCCGGCGTGGCTGCGGGCTGAGGTTTGGGCTGCGGTCGGGCGAGCCATCCGACCGCACCACCCAGGGCGAGGCAAACGACGGCGACCAGGGCCGGAACCCTCCAGCCTCCAGAGGCCTCCGCCGCCCCTGCCGAGGTCGCCGGACCGAGCGTCAGGGATCTCAATAGCTCTGACTTGTCGTCGCTCATTCGGTTGGTTTCCTGGACCGGTCGCCGGGCTCTACACCGTTTCCTGGTGGTCGCCCACGCCCCTCTGGGTCGCTGAACTTCCCGGGGCGTTAAGCCCGAAGTCGAGACTGTCCGCCATAGCTGGGTTCCCATCGAGCGCGCATTGCAGGCTCTCGAGATCGGGAACGACCAGGTGATCGAGACGCCCCCGCCTCGCCCTTCTGATCGCCCTTGCTGTCTCCGGCGCCTTCTCGGACCGTCTTCACGCCGCAACGCCAGGATCGGCCTCTACGGCGAGCCAGGGCCTGGAGGTCCTGAAGCGAGTCTCGGGTGAGACAACGTTCATTGAGTTGTCCAATGGCGCACATCTGCCTCTGGAATTTCCCGCCGCCGGAGAGCTCCGGGTGGCTGTTGCTGGGTTTCTCGACCGGATCGCTGCAGCCGAGGGGTTACCGTCAAGCGGGAAATGATGCTGGTGAGGGCGACCGTGGGCAATGAGCCGGGAGGCCCTCTTTTCCCTCAGGGGATCTGGTCGCCGGTTTCCGGGTCTGGGAGGTGAAGGATCTCGGGGAGGCCACAGCCTGGACGATACGCTGTTCAAACCGACGTGGGGGTCGAGCGAAACTGAGATCCAGCCGTTGAACTTCAGGCTGTCGCCGGCGTGACATGCCTTCTGTCCGACGAAACGCAGGGCGCCACTCGTTGTCCTGAAGCAGCTGAAGCCTGCGCCCGGGTCGGGATGAAACCCGGGCGCAGGCTTCGACCCTCACTGAGCAGTGAGTGGTAACTGCAGTTTGGCGCTGCCCAGGAGCACGGAGCCTGAGAGCGGCGGAGAGAAGGACCGGTAGGCCGGCAACGAGGCCCCAGCGACCACCAGCCCCGGCGCGCTGCCGGCGTCGAAGGCGTAGGCCAACGGTTCGAAGTTCACCTTCTTCGTTCCCGCCCCTGACAGTGCGACCACAGCCTCGCGCAGCAGTCGCACCTCGCCGTCGGGCCGGCGGTCGACCAGCTTGACCACGATGTCGCCCGCGCCAGCCTGCAGTACGGTCAGTTCGACATCCGCCGCGCCCAGCAACAGCCTGCCTGCGGGCAGTGAGGCGCCCTTAAGTTCCACAACGTCAGCGCGTTCCAGCAGCGGTCGCTGATCCAACATGCCGGCGGGGGCCCTCAGGTGGTTGCCGCCCAGGGTTGGAGTGGGAGCGGCGGGGTTTAGCGTCAATGCACGCTCCGGCGCCGCCAGCGTTGACACGACTGACGGTGCACTCGCCAAGGGCCACACGGGCGAACTGCGCAGAGGCCCGTCGGGTTGCCCTGCCAGCACATACTGAACTCTCGGCCAGTTCTGGGCGCCGTTTGCTTCGCCCTTCAGCCAGTGGTCGAACCAGAGGAACATCGGCTTGGTCGGCCACCGCTCGGGATCGTCGATGTCGTAATGCGTGCCATCCAGAACGATCATCTTCTGATCACCGCGGACCGCCTGCATGCGTCCGAAGGACTTGAACGCACTCTCCTGGAACAGATCGTGCCACATTGATACGTGCAGAACCGGCGCGCGAATGCGGTCCGTCATGTCCAGTTCGGAGAGCGTTGCGGGGTTTTTGCCTGCCGCCAGCAGGTCGGCCCAGCGCGGCTGCAACTGACTGGCGATGGGAAGGTCCGGAACGATCGCGCGCGTCCACCAGCTTGACTGCGCCGGATCACCCGCCTTGAGCGCATCGAACATCTCCCGCAGCGCAGCGCCGGCCTGGCCCTTCAGCTGGCCAATCTGCTGGGCGGTGAGGCCCAGCTTGGAGTTGTGGTCCTCGCTGTTGTCGAAGGACTGGCCCAGAACAAAGGGCAACAGCGCTTCCCACTTGACGCGGCCTTCGGGAAAAATCACCCCGCCCAGGAAATCTGGCGAGGTGTTCTGTGCAAACACCGCCTTGATCGAGGTCCGCCCGGAGGCGGCCGCCTGCAGCGAGACCACCCCGCTCGCCGAGTCGCCGAAGACGCCGATCTTGCCGTTCGACCAGGGCTGCCGTTCGACCCAGCGGATCAGCGTCTCACCGTCGCGCACCTCGTCTCGGACGAACAGGCTGAAAATCCCGTCCGACGTGAATCGACCCCGCATCACCTGGACCACCAGGGCGTAGCCGCGGTCGGTGGCCTCGGTCCAGCCCACATCCTCAGGTCGGGTCTCGATCTTGGCGTTCGCATGCTCTTCCGGGAAACCACCCACCGGCGTGATCGGTATCTCGTAGGGCGTTCGCATCACCAGGGTGGGAAAGGGTCCATTGCCTTGTGCGGGAAGATAAACATAGGTGGACAGGCGCGTGCCGTCGGCGCCGGGCACCTTCAATTCGGCCACCCGGTGGCCGGCGACAGCCCGGCGAAACTCGCTCAGGCCGACGACAGCCAGTTCAGGGCCGGAACTGCCGCCGCCGCCGCCGCCTCCACCGCATGCAGCCAGCAGCGAAACACATAACAAGGTTACCCACTTCAAGATCTTCACGATTCAACTCCTCGGTGAACAAAGGTGACTGGGTGGAGATGATGATGTGCAGGGCAGGAGGACCCCAAGAGGATCGAGGCGGCCTTTGCATCAACGGCGGATCGACTGCACCAACGTCGAGGGGCGCCCCGCACCAACGGCGCGGGTTGTGCATCAACGGTCTTAAGGCCGTCTCGGCGCGCCCAGTGGTCGGGCTGGGATCGACCGATTCCAGCTGCGATCGCTGTAGCCTGTAGTGGACTGAGAGCATGCTGTTGCTGGCCCAGTTCTCAGAGGCTTTCCCTTGGCGCAACAGGTCGGTGCGCGCCATCTGAGCTGGCCGTCGCAGATCCAGGAGCCTCGGCAGGCGAAGGTTGACGGCGGCGTCCTGGGTGTACGCCAGCGCGCCGGGCCTGCTAGGGGGGATCACGGACTGACTGGCCCCGGGTGGGCCTGATGCGAGGAGGACTCACATGCAGCGCAAACCCTTCCTGTCTGGGCTCGTCCTTGCGGCCTGGATGGCCCTGGCCGGGCCCGCCGCTGCGGCGCCCTACCGCCCGGACCAGGGCCGGGACTTCGCCTCGGCTGATCATCTTGATGTCCTGGCGGGTCCTGCGCGGGTCGAGGTGGAGAACCGGATCCTGGCGGACCGGCTCGATACGCTTCTGCCGCGCCTGATGGCCGAGTCCGGCCTGGACATGTGGGTCGTCATCAACCGCGAGTACGCTGAGGACCCGGTCTATTTCACACTCGTCCCGCAGCCGTCCTTCGCCGCCCGCCGGACGACCATGCTGGTCTTCTTCCGCAAGGCCGACGGGACGGTGGAGCGCCTTTCCGTCAACCGCTACCCGTTGGGAGCCCCCTATACGGCGGCCTGGTCCGGAGGCGACCTGGACGCTCAGTGGAAGGCCCTGGCGGATGTGATCGTGAGCCGGAATCCTCAACGCATCGGGATCAATGTGTCGCGGCACTGGCCCGTGGCGGACGGCCTGACCGCCGCCCTTCGGGACCGGCTGGGGGAGGTCCTGCCCACCGGCTATGCGGAGCGTCTCACCCCGGCCGAGCCCTTGGTGATCCGTTGGCTGGAGACCCGCACGCCCGCCGAGATCGAGGTCTATCCCCAGGTCGTCGCCCTGGCCCGGGGCGTGATCGCTGAGGCCTTCAGCGAGCGGGTGATCACGCCGGGCGTTACCCGGACCGAGGATGTAGCCTGGTACATCCGCAGCCGCTTCGAGGGCCTGGGCCTGCCAGTCTGGTTCTTCCCTGACGTGAACCTGCAGAGGCGCGGGACGGCCTGCCCTGCGGAGGGCGCCTTCTGCGGCGAGGAGGGGGTGATCCAGCGCGGGGACGTCCTCCACACCGATGTGGGCATCTGCTACCTGAAGCTGTGCACGGACACCCAGGAAATGGGTTATGTCCTGCGCCTGGGCGAGACGGTGCCGCCGGCGGGGCTGCTCGCCGCGATGGAGGCGGGCAATCGCTGGCAGGACCTGCTGACCGCGAACTTCTCCACCGGCCGGACCGGCAACGAGGTGCTGGCCAGGGCGCTTGAGGCCTCCCGCAAGGCCGGCCTCAGGGCCAGCGTCTATAGCCATCCCCTCGGGTTCTTTGGTCATGCGCCCGGGCCGACCATCGGCATGTGGGACAACCAAGGACGGACGGCGGTGCAGGGCGACTGGCCCCTGCATGCGAACACCGGCTACGCCATCGAGGGGAACATCCGGCACGCGGTTGCGGAGTGGGGAGGACAGTTCGTCCAGATGAAGCTGGAGCAGAGCGCCCTCTTTGACGGAGAACGGGTGATCTACCTCGCGGGACGGCAGACGAGCTGGCATCTGGTGCGTTAAGGCCGCGCCCCCCGGGATCTGCCGCCCCCGACGCCCGCTACCGCCGGAACTTGGTCGCCAGAATGATGGCGGAGTTGGTCCGCTCAACCCCCGGCATCAGGCCGATCCGGTCGATGGCGGCGTCCAGCTCGGCCACGTTGGCGGCCGAGGCGATGGCGATCATATCGTACTCGCCGCTGACGGAATGCAGCTCGCGGACCTGTGGCAGGGCCCGGGCCGCCGACTCCACCGCCCGGGACTCCCGGGGCGCCACCTTGATCAGGACATGGGCGCGGACCGCGCCGGCCTCGAAGTCCTCAGCGAGCCGAAGGGCGTATCCCTGAATCACGCCCCTGCGCTCAAGGCGCTCCAGTCGCCCCTGCACGGTGGTGCGCGACCGACCCACCCGCCGGGCGAGGTCCGCCGTGCTCTCCCGCGCGTTATCCCGCAAGGCGGCCAGCAGGGCCTGGTCGATCTCATCCAGTTGCATTGCGCCGACTTTCCTTGTCATTACGCCGAAACAATTCCGGCGAAACGTCTGTATGGACCTGTACACCGTCGGAGAACCGGGGCCCACTGAATCTGTTGCAGCGGCGCCGGAGGTCGGGTCATGAAGCACGTGGCGATTGTCGGGGCGGGCAAGATTGGCGGGGTGATCGCTGATCTTCTCGCAGGGTCCGGGGACTACGACGTCGAAATCTTCGACGCCTCGGCGAGCAGCCTGGGACGACTGGTGACCCAGCGCCCGGTGCGCCGGCGCCTGATGGATGTCCGCAGTGAGGCGTTCCCGGAGGCACTGCGGGGCGCCTTCGCCGTCCTGAACGCCGCGCCCTATCACGCTACCACGGCGGTGGCCCGAGCCGCCCGTGCGGCGGGGGTGCACTACCTGGACCTGACCGAGGACGTGGCCAGCACCCGGGAGGTCAAGGATCTTGCGCAGGGCTCGCCTTGCGCCTTCATCCCGCAATGCGGCCTGGCGCCCGGCTTCATCAGCATCGTGGCTCACGACCTCGCCTCCCAGTTTGACAGCCTGGAGGATGTCCGTCTCCGGGTCGGCGCCTTGCCGCAGTTCCCCAGCAACACGCTGAACTACAACATCACCTGGAGCACGGACGGGGTCATCAACGAGTATTGCGAGCCGTGCGAAGCGATCGTCGATGGGCGGCTGCGCGAGACCCAGGCCCTTGAGGAGTGCGAGGCTTTCTCGCTCGACGGCGTTACCTACGAGGCTTTCAACACCTCAGGCGGCCTCGGGACCCTGTGCGAGACCCTGGCGGGGAGGGTGCGCAACCTGAACTACCGGACCATCCGCTATCCCGGCCACGCGGCGATCATGAAGACCCTGCTCCACGACCTGGGCCTGCGCGACCGGCGGGAGCTCCTGAAGGAAATCCTTGAGAACGCCGTACCCTCCACCCTTCAGGATGTAGTGGTCATCTTTGTGACGGCTAGCGGCCGCAGGCACGACGCCCTGGTGCAGGTCAGCTACGCCAACAAGATCTACGCCGCGCCGGTAGAGGGCGTGATGCGCAGCGGCATACAGATCACCACCGCTTCCGCCATCTGCGCCGTCCTGGACATGCTGGCGTCCGGCCATCTTCCGCAGACGGGCTTTGTGCGGCAGGAACAGATTCCACTGGCGGCCTTCCTGGCCAACCGGTTCGGTCGCAACTACGCCGCCGCCGACCCCGGCCTTCTGCCGGGCGTCCGGGTCGCCTGAGGGGTTCCATGTCCGCCATCCCGCCATCCCCGGCGCAAGACGCCCTTCAGATCCTCGGTCGCCTTGGCGTCGCGCCGGAAGCCCTCTCGGGCGGCGATCTCGTCGCCCGGTCCCCGATCACCGGAGAGGAAATCTGCCGGACGCCGGCCGTGAACCCTGAGGCGGCGGCGGGACGCATCGATGCGGCGCACCGGGCCTTCCTGGCCTGGCGGCGCATCCCGGCGCCCCGGCGGGGCGAACTGGTCCGCCTGGTCGGCGAGGAACTCCGGGCGGCGAACTCCGCCCTGGGCCGGCTGGTCACCTTGGAGGCCGGCAAGGTGGTGTCGGAGGGCCTCGGCGAGGTCCAGGAGATGATCGACATCTGCGACTTCGCCGTCGGCCTGTCCCGCCAGCTCTACGGACTGACCCTGGCGACCGAGCGTCCGGACCATCGAATGATGGAGACCTGGCATCCGCTTGGCGTCACAGGGGTCATTTCCGCCTTCAATTTCCCGGTCGCCGTCTGGTCCTGGAACGCGGCCCTCGCCCTTGTCTGCGGTGACGCGGTGGTCTGGAAACCCTCGGAGAAGACCCCGCTGACCGCCCTTGCGGTCCAGGCCCTCTTCGAAAGGGCGAGGGCCGCGTTCCAGGACCAGACGGCGACCGGGAAATTGAAGGCGGAAATGACCCCTGTGACGCCA
>JBJTFE010000129.1:0-15587 GCA_046093265.1 Phenylobacterium sp.
TCCTCATGCTGCGCCTGGCCCTCGGGGGGCGGTGTCGCGGTCGCCGACTTCGACCTGGCGCAGGGAAAGGGCGTCAGATTCAGAGGATGTCTGTCTTCGCAGGTTTAGCTCCCCTTGCAGGGCGGCGACGCCTGGGTGAACTGCGGACCCTGTTGCACCCTACCCCGGCGCGCCCGACATGAAAAGGGCGGCCGGATCGCTCCGACCGCCCCAGAGGCGTTCCTGAAAATCAGGCGGATCAGCCTTCGGCTTCCTCCGCGGCGTCTTCCTTCTTGGAAAGGTGCTCGCCCGTCTCCTGGTCGACAACCTTCATCGAAAGACGTGTCTTGCCGCGGTCGTCGAAGCCCAGAAGCTTGACCTTCACGGTCTGACCTTCCTTCAGGACGTCGGAGACCTTGTTCACCCGGTCCTTGGAGATCTGGCTCACGTGGACCAGGCCGTCCTTGGCGCCGAAGAAGTTCACAAAGGCGCCGAAGTCGACGATCTTCACGACCTTGCCGGTGTAGATGGCGCCCAGTTCGGGCTCCGAGGCGATGGACTTGATCCAGTCGCGGGCGGCGTCGATCTTGGCCTGGTCGGCCGCTGCGATGCGAATGGTGCCATCCTCGCCGATATCGACCTTGGCCCCGGTCTCGGCGGTGATCTCGCGGATCACCTTGCCGCCCGAGCCGATCACCTCGCGGATCTTGTCCACGGGGATCTTGATGGTCTCGATCTTGGGGGCGAACTCTCCGAGCTGGGAGCGCGGGGCCTCCATCGCCTTGGCCATCTCGTCCAGGATGTGCTGGCGGCCGCCCTTGGCCTGCTCCAGCGCCTTGCGCATGATCTCCTCGGTGATGCCGGCGATCTTGATGTCCATCTGGAGGGAGGTGATCCCGTCTTCGGTGCCGGCCACCTTGAAGTCCATGTCACCGAGGTGATCCTCGTCGCCGAGGATGTCCGAGAGGACCGCGAAGCCGTCCTTTTCGAGGATCAGGCCCATGGCGATGCCGCTGACGGGCTTTCTCAGGGGAACGCCCGCGTCCATCAGGGCCAGGGACGAGCCGCAGACCGACGCCATGGAGGACGAGCCGTTGGACTCCAGGATCTCTGAAACCAGGCGGATGGTGTAGGGGAACTCATCATAGCTGGGCAGCATGGGGCGGACAGCCCGCCAGGCCAGCTTGCCGTGACCCACTTCCCGCCGCCCGGGGGCGCCCATCCGGCCGGTCTCGCCGACGCTGAAGGGGGGGAAGTTGTAGTGCAGCAGGAACTTCTCGTAGTACTTGCCTTCCAGGGCGTCGATCAGCTGCTCGTCGTCGCCGGTGCCGAGGGTGGCGACCACCAGGGCCTGGGTCTCGCCCCGGGTGAACAGGGCCGAGCCGTGAGCCCGGGTCAGGACGCCCACCTCCGAGACGATGGGGCGCACCTTGTCCACCGTCCGGCCATCGATGCGGATTCCGGTCTCGATGATGTTGCGGCGGACGACCTCCGCCTCCAGCTCCTTCAGCACGCCCGCCAGCTTCTGGGCGTCGGCGCCGGAGGGGTTGGCCTCTGATTTGGCCAGGGCGGCGACCGCCTTGGCCTTGGCCTGGCCGACCGCCTCGTAACGCTGACCCTTGGCGACGATCTTGTACGCCGCGGCCAGGTCAGCGCCGACCAGGTTGCGGGCCTCGGCCTTCAGGGCTTCAGTGTCTTCGGGCGTGAACTCGAACGGGTCCTTGGCCGCATGCTCGGCCAGCTCGATGATGGCGTCGATCACCGGCTGCATGGCCTTGTGGGCGAAGGTCACGCCGCCCAGGACCACCTCTTCGGAGAGCTCCTGGATCTCCGATTCCACCATCATCACCGCGTCGCTCGTACCGGCGACGACCAGGTCCATGGCCGACTCCTTGAGCTGGTCGAGGGTCGGGTTGAGGATGTACTCGCCGTCGGCATAGCCCACGCGGGCGGCGCCGATCGGGCCCATGAAGGGGGCTCCGGACAGAACCAGGGCGGCCGAGGCGGCGACCATAGCGACGATGTCGGGATCGTTTTCGAGGTCGTGCGCCAGCACGGTGGCGACCACCTGGACCTCGTTCTTGAAGCCCTCGACGAAGAGCGGCCGGATCGGACGGTCGATCAGGCGCGAGGTGAGGGTTTCCTTCTGGGTCGGCGCAGCCTCACGGCGGGGGAAGGAGCCGGGGATCTTGCCCGCAGCGTAGTACTTCTCCTGGTAGTTCACCGTCAGGGGGAAGAAGTCCTGGCCGGGCTTGGCGCTCTTGGCGTAGACGGCGGTGGCCAGCACCATGGTCTCGCCATAGGTGGCCAGGACGGAACCGTCGGCCTGGCGGGCCATGCGGCCGGTCTCGAGGGTCAGCGCACGGCCGCCCCACTCGATGGTCTTTCTCTTGATATCGAACATTTGGCTTCTTTCTTCTCCCGCGGGCGCATTCCCGGCGGGGGCGGACAGGGCGTCGGACGACCGAAATCCTCTCCAGGAACGACAGGCGCGGTGAGGATTTCTGTGGAACCCCCGACGTAGGACGAAGGCCCCCGAACGGGCCTCCGCGCACCGCCCCTGGTCCCCCGGCCTGTCACGGGGGCGGCGGTGAGTGGAAACAGGGTCCCTTGCGGGACCCCGGAAACTAGCGACGCAGGCTGAGCTTTTCGATGATCGCCTGGTAGCGGTCGGCGTCGGAAGCCTTCAGGTGGTCCAGAAGGCGTCGGCGCTGCGACACCATCTTCAGGAGCCCGCGGCGGGAATGGTTGTCCTTCTTGTGAGCCTTGAAGTGCTCGGTCAGGTTGGCGATCCGTTCGGACAGGATGGCCACCTGGACTTCCGCGCTTCCGGTATCGCCCTGGGAGCGACCGTGGGACTGGATGAGTTCCGCCTTGCGTTCCAGCGTAATCGACATCGTAGGATCTCCGCTCTGGTCAGAGGTGAAAGACGCGTGCGGGTTCGAGCCGTCCCATGCGCATCTCGCAGAGCGCCACCAGCGTACCGCCCTCCAGGACTGAAACGGTCCGGGCTCCGGCGGTGAGCCGGGACCTCAGGTCGTCAACCTGTTGGGGAACGAGAACGATGGGCCGTCCCTGCTTAAGTCTGAAAGCGTCTTCTGCGGTCACGGCCAGCTCCGGGATGTCGTCCAGGGCGGTCTCGACCGGAAGCAGGGCCTCCAGGAGGCCGGCCTTATGCCCCAGATCCTCAAGGTTTTCCAGCGTAATCGCCCGGGCCTCCGTGAAGGGTCCCACCCGGGTGCGACGCAGGGCGCTCACATGGCCGCAGGCGCCCAACATCTCGGCGAGGTCCCGCACCAGAGAACGGACATAGACCCCCTTGCCGCAGTCGATCTGGATCTCGATGTGATCGGCGTCGGGCGCTGCGGTGACCCGGGCGTCATGGACCACCACCCGCCGGGGCGCCAGCTCCACCGCC
Source organism: Phenylobacterium sp. (assembly GCA_046093265.1). Lineage (GTDB taxonomy): Bacteria > Pseudomonadota > Alphaproteobacteria > Caulobacterales > Caulobacteraceae > Phenylobacterium. Next base: position 3,398 of record JBJTFE010000129.1, read on the forward strand.
TCGCCCGCCCGGGCCAGATCGTAGGCGCGCTCGCCGCCCACCTTGATCGCCGAGAAGATCGGAGGAACCTGGTCGATCTCGCCGACGAACTCGCCGAGCACGGCCTCCACCTCGTCGATCGTCGGCCGCACGCCGGAGGCCCCGCTGGTCTCGCCCTCGCGGTCCAGGGTCGTCGTCGTCCGCCCCCAGGCGATGGTGAAGCGGTAGGTCTTGCGCGCCTCCATCATGAAACTGACCGTCTTGGTCGCCTCGCCCAGGGCGATGGGCAGGACGCCGGTGGCCAGCGGGTCCAGGGTTCCTGCATGACCCGCCTTCTGCGCGTTGAAGATCCGCCGCACGCGGCCGACGGCCTGGGTGGAGGTCAGGTCATAGGGCTTGTCCAGGCAAATCCAGCCCGAGACGGCCTCGCCGCTCTTGCGCCGGCCCACCTTCAGGGCTCCCCGTCCGTCGGGTCGGGCTCCAGGTCGCGGGCCACGCGCGGGTCGCGGAAGAGGGCCTCCATCCGCGCCGCCTCGGTGAAGCTCTCGTCGTGGGCGAACCTCAGGTCGGGGGTGAACTTCATGTCGATCTCCCGTCCGAGCCGGCCGCGCAGGAAGCGCGCGTGCCGGTTCAGGGCGGCGACCACCCGGGCGGCGTCGTGGCCGCCAAGGGGTTCGACAAAGGCGCAGGCGTGTCGCAGGTCCGGGCTCATCCGGACTTCGGTCACGGTCACCGAGACCCCGGCCAGGTCGGGGTCGGCGATCTCCTCCTCGCGCAGGATCTCGACCAGGGCGTGGCGGATGAGTTCTCCGGCCCGCAGCTGCCGCTGCGAGGGTCCGGACGGGGCGCCGCGACCGGCGCCGGAATGTCGTTTCATGGGGGTGTCCCGAATGGCGGACCCGGACCGCGGATCGGACGCGGGGCTCGGGGGAAGGCGGCGGGTTCTAGTCGCGCGCGGGCCCGCTGTCCACCGTCCGGCTCAGGCCCCGGTCCTCTGCCGGAAGAAGGCGATGACCTTCTGCTCGGCGGCCTTGGTCGGTCCGTCCTCACGCAGGTGCAGGGTCAGGACCGAGTGCGGCGCCATGTTGGCGGGCGCGGCGTCGGCGTCCTCCAGCTCGACGGCCTCGAACCGGTCGCCAAAGGTGGACTTCAGTTTCTCGAAGCGGGCGTCGGGGACGAAGGCGTCGGACTTGAACCTCAGGCCCATGACCGTCAGATCCTCGGCCTCCAGCCGGTCCTTCACGCATCGCAGATCTTCCGGCGAGACGTCGATGTCCGCGGCCCGGGCCTTCGAGCCGACGGGCAGGGGCAGGGAGGGCTGCGCCAGGACCGGCGCCACCACAGCGGGATCGGTCATCATGGCCAGGGCGAAGCCGCCGGAAAAGCACATGCCCACCGCGCCCACCCCCGCCCCGCCGCATTCGGCGTGGGCCTGGCGCGCCAGCGCCCGAAGCCAGTCGGCGATGGGGCTGGTCCGCCCGGTCCGCCAGACATTGAACTCGCGCCGCATGCAGAAGGCGGTGAGCATGGACTTCAGGGCGTAGCCCCCGCTGACCGGCCGGCCGGGATCTCCGATCAGGCTGGGCGGGAAGACGGTCATGCCCGCCTCGGCCACCCGGTCGGCGAACCGGATCACAAGGGGATGCAGGCCGGGGATTTCATGGATCACGATCACGGCGGGTCCCTGCCCGCGCCGGTAGACCGGGCGGGTCCAGGGACCGGCCTCGAAGTCGAACGTCTCGTAGTTGGACAGGGCGTCTTCCCAGGCCATGCGGACAACCTTCAGAGCCGGATCTTCAGGGAGGAGATGTCGCCTTCGAAACCGGAAAGCCGCCAGCGCCCCTCGGGGGAACGCGTAAAGATCAGAAGGCACGGTCCGTCCTTCTTGCGCGTGGCGCAGATGCGCCCGTCGGGCATGGCCTTCAGCTGGCCGGCGATGACCACCCGTCCGGGGAGGGGCTGATCCGGGGCGTACCCATAGGCCTCGGCCACCTGGCGGAAGACCCTCGGCTGGATCAGGGCGTCGCCGGCGAGATTGGCCAGGGCCGGCGCCGCCAGGACGCCGAGACGGCCCAGGTCGACGCCGTCGATCTTCAGACGGGCGGTTTCCCGGGCAAGGCGTGAGGAGAGTTCCGCCTTGAGGGCGTCGCGGTCGACCCCGGCGTCGAAGGCCGCCCGATCATCGTCGCGGATGGCCACGAGCAGGTCGTGGACGTCATTGGCCGCATCCAGCCGGCTGGCGGTGGCGCAGGCCGCCAGGAGGCAGAGGAGTCCTGTCAGGACGAGGCGTCGGATCATGCACTCCTCCGCAGGGCGCGACCTAGAGGCTGCGCTTGACCTCTTCGATGGTGAAGCACTCGATGATGTCGCCTTCCTGGATATCCTGGAAGCCCTGGAAGGCCATGCCGCACTCGACCCCGTTGCCGACCTCGGCGACCTCTTCCTTGAAGCGCTTGAGCGTCTGCAGGACTCCCAGTTCGAGCACGACAATGTCGTCGCGGACGATCCGGACCCGGGCGCCGCGGCGCACGACGCCCTCGGTGACGCGGCAGCCCGCCACCTTGCCCACGCGGGTGATGTCGAACACCTGCAGGACCCGGGCGTTGCCGAGGAAGGTTTCCCGCTGTTCGGGCGCCAGCAGGCCGGACATCACGCCCTTCACGTCATCGAGCAGGTCGTAGATGATCGCGTAGTAGCGGATTTCCACGCCCTCGCGCTCGGCCAGCTGGCGGGCCTGGCTGGTGGCGCGGACGTTGAAGCCCAGGATGGGCGCGCCCGATCCCTTGGCCAGCATGACGTCGCTTTCGCTGATCGCGCCGGCGCCGGACAGGATGATGCGGGCCCGGACCTCGTCGGTGGCCAGCTTCTCGAGGGAGCCGACGATCGCCTCGGCCGAACCTTGGACGTCGGCCTTGATGATGACCGGCATCTCGGAGATTTTCTTGTCCTGCATCTTGGCCATGAAGTCGGCCATCGAGACGCCGCCGCCCATGGGGGCGCCAGCCTTCTCGCGCTTCACGCGGATGCGGTACTCGGTCAGCTCCCGGGCGCGCGCCTCGGACTCCACGACGGCCACGGCCTCGCCCGGCGAAGGCGCGCCGTCCAGGCCCAGGATCTCCACGGGCTCCGACGGACCTGCCGAGACAACCTGCTCGTCCCGCTCGTTGAGCAGGGCGCGGACCCGGCCGAAGTTGGCGCCGGCCACCACGATGTCGCCGCGCTTCAGGGTGCCGCGCTTGACCAGCACGGTCGAGACGGCTCCGCGGCCGCGGTCGATCTTGGACTCGATGACCACGCCTTCCCCGGTGCGGTCCGGGTTGGCCTTCAGTTCAAGCACTTCGGCCTGAAGCAGGATCGCTTCGATCAGGTTCTCCAGGCCGGTCTTCTTCAGCGCCGAGACTTCGATGATCTGGGTGTCGCCCCCCAGGCTCTCGGCCACCACCTCGTGCTGCAGCAGCTCGTTGATGACCCGAGTCGGGTTGGAGTCCGGCTTGTCCATCTTGTTGACGGCCACGATGATCGGCGTCCTGGCCGCCCGCGCGTGCTGGATGGCTTCGATGGTCTGGGGCATGACCCCGTCGTCGGCGGCCACCACCAGAACGACGATGTCCGTGACTTCGGCGCCTCTGGCCCGCATGGCGGTGAAGGCGGCGTGACCGGGGGTATCCAGGAAGGTGACCTTCTGACCGCTCGGCAGTTTAACCTGATAGGCGCCGATATGCTGAGTGATGCCCCCCTGCTCCCCGGCCGCAACATCGGTCAGGCGCAGGGCGTCCAGAAGCGAGGTCTTGCCGTGGTCGACGTGACCCATGACCGCGACCACGGGCGCGCGCGTCTCCATGTGGTCGTCAATATCCTCGGCGCCCAGGAAGCCTTCCTCGACATCCGATTCCGACACGCGTTTGACCGTATGGCCGAACTCGGTGGCGATCAGCTCGGCCGTGTCGCTGTCGATCACGTCGTTGATCTTCAGCATCATGCCCTGTCGCATCAGGAACTTGATGACATCGACGCCGCGGGTCGCCATCCGGTTGGACAGCTCCGCCACGGTGATCACGTCCGGGATCACCACTTCGCGGGCGGCGCGGGCCTGCTCCTGGACGCCGCCCTTGCGCTTCTCACGCTCACGCTCCCGGGCCCGTCGGACCGAGGCCAGCGAGCGCATCCGCTCGACGGCGCCCTCGTCGTCCCCGGCGACAGCCTGGATGGTCAGCCGGCCTTCCCGCCGCTGGGTGGCGCCCTTGGCGCGGCTGATGGGCTTGCCGGCCGCATTGGCGGCCTTGCGGCGCGTATCCTCTTCATCGTCGGTCCGACGATCCAGGGTCTGTGAACCGGGTCGGGGCGCCTGGCGGGCAGCGCGCTGGATTTCCGGCGTCGCGGGCGCAGCGGCCGGCGCCAGGCGCGGAGCTCGCGGTCCGCCCGGACGGGCGCCGTCGCGAGCGCCGGGCGAGGGCCGGGGGGCGAGGGCCGAGTAGCGGACCGGCTCCCCGCCGGGCGCCGCCGGGCGGGACGTCCGCGGCCCGCGATCATCGTCGCGCGGGCGATCGGGGCCGCCGCGGTCGCGTGGCGGCTGGTCAGCGCGGGGCGCTCTCTGTCCGAAGCTCGCATTCTCGAAACGCCCGACGGGGCGCTCGGGCCGGTAGGTGGTTGTGGTGGGCCGGTCGTCACGCCGCTCACGAGAGGGCTCGTAGGTTCGGGTCTGGCCGGCGGCCGCCGTCCGGCTGGCCTCCTGCGGCGGACGCGGAGGGGCGGCGGTCGGGATTGACGCCGGCGGGGAAGGGGTCGGACCCGGCGTTGGCGCAGTGACGCCAGCGGCGGCCGGCGGCGCCTCGGCAGGGGAGGGGGCCTGGACTGCGGCTTCCGCCCGGCTCGGGGCTTCGGCGACCTGCCGGGCCTGTTGCGCCCGGGCAAGTTCGATCGCCCTCTGACGGGCCTTCATTTCCTCGGCGGAAAGACCGCCCTCGGAGGCCGGAGCGGACGCAGCCGGCCGGGGCGCAGGCGCCGCAGGCGTCGGGGCGGTGGTCCGTCGCTCCGCCTGGGACGGGCCAGCCAGATTTCCTGGCGCCGGACCGGCGGTGCGGGCGCGCTTGGTCTCCACCACGACCGTCTTGGAGCGGCCATGGCTGAAGCTCTGCTTCACCGTGCCTGCGCTGACGGATCCGGCGCCGAGGCGCGGCTTCAGGGTCAGAGGCTGGCGACCGCCGGGGGCGGTGGGACGGCCGTTGTCGTTTTCGTCGCTCATGCGCTCGCTTTACATCCGGCCGGACGAATCCGGCCAACCTCAAAATTCCTGGCCCTGAGCCGGATCCGGCGCACCGGTCGGCGGCGTCAACCCCGACGCTTCGATCCAGGACTCCGGAACCAGGGGCCGGAAGCCCGAAAGCCGCTGGACATCCCATGTCCAACGGTCGGCGCCCCGTCCCGCAAGGAAGGCGGTGTGTATCACATTCTCGCCGCCCAAGGCCAAACCCAATTCTTCCGCCGTCCAAAGGCCCGTGAGGCCGGGCGTCGGGGCGACCTTGCGGGCGGCGGCGAGGACCTTGCGGCGACCGTCGGCGGCGCCGTCCGTCGCCTCAATGATCCAGGCTGCGCGCCCCGCCGACACCGCCGCCTGAACCTTCTCGAAGCCCATCACCAGGCCCCCCGCCCGCCGCGCGAGGCCGAGACCGTCGAGAAGGCGTCGCATCAGCAGGGTCTCGACCTGATCGGCCAGGTCCGGGTCCGCCTTCAGCGTCGCGCGGGCTGCGCGGCTGAAGAGGCCCCGCCGGGCGGCCGTCTCCACCGAGCTTCGATCCGCCGCCACCCAAAGTCCGCGGCCCGGAAGGCGGCCGGCGAGATCCGGCGTGACCCTGCCCTCAGGCCCGACGGCAAACCGGATCAGGGTCTCGCGCGGGCGCACCTCCCCCGACACCAGGTCCCGGCTTTCCCGGGAGGCCTCGGCGTGGGTCTTCGGCGTCCGGGCGCGGGCAAGGACCACCCTGGCTTCAGGCCTCCCGGGCCCCGGGCTGACCGAAGACCATGTCTTCCTCGCTGAGCTCAGCCTCGATTTCCTCTTCCACCGGTTCCGGCGGCGCCTCGATCCATCCCATGGCGACCCTGGCCCTCAGGATCAGGGCCTCGGCGTCCGCCGCGTCGAGCCCGAAGGACTCCAGGATCCCCGCTTCACGCACCCGTTCGCCGTTCCGCGTCTCGTACCAGCCGCGAAGGTCGTCCGGGACGAGACCCGCAAGATCCTCCACCGACTTCACATCGCCCTCGCCAAGGGCCACGGCGACCGGCAGGGTCACGCCCTCGATCTCAAGGAGTCCGTCCTCGACGCCCAGCTCCCGGCGGCGGGCGTCCAGCTCGGCGGCTTCGCGCTCCAGGTAGTCTCGGGCCCGGGCCTGGATTTCCTCGGCGGTTTCCTCGTCAAAGCCCTCGATGGCGGCGACTTCGGAACCATCCACATAGGCCACGTCCTCGACGGTGGCGAAGCCCTCGGTGACCAGGAGCTGGGCGATCACCTCGTCCACATCCAGGGCCTCCTGGAACAGGGCGGTGCGCTCGGCGAATTCGCGCTGGCGGCGCTCGCTCTCCTGGCTCTCGGTCATGATGTCGATCTGCCATCCCGTCAGCTGCGAGGCCAGGCGGACGTTCTGCCCGCGCCGGCCGATCGCCAGGGACAGCTGCTCGTCCGGCACCACGACTTCGACGCGCTCGTCCTCCTCGTCCATCACCACCTTGGACACCTCGGCGGGCGCCAGGGCGTTGACGATGAAAGTGGCCTCGTCCGGGCTCCACTGGATAATGTCGATCTTCTCGCCCTGCAGCTCGGCGACGACCGCCTGCACCCGGCTGCCCCGCATGCCGACGCAGGCGCCGACGGGATCGATGGAGCTGTCATTGGACACCACCGCCATCTTCGCCCGGCTGCCAGGGTCGCGGGCCACGGCGCGGATCTCGATGACGCCGTCGTAGACCTCGGGCACTTCCTGGGCGAACAGCTTGGCCATGAACCCGCCGTGGGCGCGGCTCAGCAGGATCTGGGGGCCCTTGGTCTCACGCCGGACGTCATAGATATAGCAGCGGATCCGGTCGCCGATATTGAAGTTCTCCCGCGGGATGGACTGGTCCCGGCGCATGATGCCTTCGCCCCGGCCCAGGTCGACGACCGTATTGCCGTACTCGACCCGCTTGACCACGCCGTTGATGACCTCGCCGACCCGGTCCTTGAATTCCTCGTACTGGCGCTCCCGTTCGGCCTCGCGGACCTTTCCGGTCACCACCTGCCGGGCCATCTGGGTCTGCACCCGACCGAACTCGAAGGGCGGCAGGATTTCCTCGTAGGTCTTGCCGACAAAGGCCTCAGGGTCATCCCGAAGGGCTTCGGACAGTCGGCGGATTCCGACGGGCTCGACGGGAAGGCCCTCTTCATCCGTGAAGGTTTCGTCGTCCGGAATCACCCGGATCACCCGCTTGAGGGTCGTTTCGCCGGTCTTCGGGTCGATGCGCACCCGGATGTCGTGTTCGGCGCCGTAACGGGCGCGCGCACCCTTCTGGATCGCCTCTTCGATGGCCGAGATGACCACCTCGCGGTCGATGGATTTCTCGCGGGCGACGGCGTCCGCGATCTGCAGCAGCTCAAGCCGGTTGGCGGCGATCCCTGTCGGGCTCATGGGGCGTTCTCCTCGTCGGAAGCGGAGTCTGGACCGGCGGCCATTCGGCGGGCGCGCTGCTGGGCGCCCCGCTCCATCAACCGGTCGGTCAGGATGAGTTTCGCCTCAGTGATCCAGGCGAAGGGGATGAGGGCGGTCTCGGCCTCGCCCTCCAGGTTGATGGCGACCTGGTCGCCCTCCATGCCGGCCAGCTCGCCCCGGAAGCGCTTGCGCCCCTCGGCCAGCCGGTCCAGCTCGATCCGGGCCTCGTGGCCCTCGAAGGTTTCGAAGTCCTTCGGACGGGTCAGGGGGCGGTCGACGCCGGGGGTCGAGACCTCCAGGGTGTACTCGCCGGTAACAGGATCGGCGGCGTCAAGAACCTCGGACAGGGCCCGCGACAGCCGGGCGCAGTCCTCGACATTCATCTCGCCCTCCGGCGTTTCGGCCATGATCTGCAGCCGACGCGCATGATCGCCGCCCATCAGCCGAAGGCGCACGATCTCATAGCCCGCGGCCTCCGCCACCGGGTCGAGAATCTCCAGGAGCCGGGCGTCCTCCGCCGACCTGCTGCGCATCCGGTCTCTCCGCGCCCGACCCGGGCGCCCTCGATCCAACAAAAAAGCGGCCGGGCCGGAGCCCGCCGCTCGCAGACGTCATCTGACGTCACAAACGATGTTGAAGTCTGTATAGACGAGCAAACGGCCCGTGTCAGCCCCTTCCGCCCCCGCCAGTGAGGACTTGCCCATGGACATCTCCCGGATCCCCGTCGGGGTGAACCCGCCCTACGATGTCAACGCGCTCATCGAGATCCCCCAGGGCGGGGCGCCTGTGAAGTACGAGCTCGACAAGGCCTCGGGGGCCATGTTTGTCGATCGCTTCCTGCACACCGCCATGTTCTACCCTGGGAATTACGGCTTCATTCCCCACACCCTGTCCGGCGACGGCGATCCGATCGACATTCTGGTTGTGGGGCCGACCCCCGTGGCGACTGGCGCCATCATCCGCTGCCGGCCCATCGGTTGCCTGATCATGGTCGACGAGGCCGGTGAGGACGAGAAGGTGCTGGCTGTCCCGGTGGACAAGCTGCATCCCTACTATGCCGGAATCGATTCCTGGCGGGCCCTGCCCTCCATCCTGACCGAGCAGATCGCCCACTTCTTCTCGCACTACAAGGACCTGGAGAAGGGCAAGATGTCCGACGTCGGTCGCTGGGCCGACCCGGAGGAGACCGGCGATCTGATCCGTCAGGCCATCGCGCGGGCGGGTCAGGCCGGGGTCTGATCCACCGCCGCCGCCTCGGCGCGCCGGAGGCGGGCTTCGCGGCCCGCGACCATCAGGGTCAGGATCACGCCTGCGACCCCCAGAAGGGCGGAATAGATGAAGAAGGCCGCATAGCCGGTCCCGAGGCCGGCGGCGCTTACCCCGGACTTGGCCAGCGCCTCGGAGAAGGCCCCCGGCGGGGCGGGCAGGCGGAACCCGCCTGGCGCATCCGCCAGTCGCGCCGCCCCCTCGACAATCCGCCCGGACTGGGACGCCACAAGCTTTCCCAGAAGCGCGTAGAGGGACGAGAAGAGGGCGTACTGCGAGGCGGTGAACCCCCGGCTCGTCAGGCCGGACATGTAGGCGATCAGGCAGGTGCCGGCGAAACCCGAGGCGAGGTTGTCGACACCGATCGCCGCCGCCAGGGCCCAGACTTGGGGCCCCTGCATGGTCAGCCAGGCGAAGGCGAGGTTGGAGACCGGTCCCGCGAAGGCGCCGATCACCAGGGCCCGCATCAGACCGAGACGAGCGACGGCCCAGCCGCCCAGTCCGACGCCGACGACAGAGAAGGCGACCCCCAGCACCTTCCGGACTTCGGCGATCTCCAGCTTCGAGAAGCCAAGGTCGAGATAGAACGGGTTCATGATGTTGAGGACAAAATCGGGCAGGCGGTAGAGGCAGATTAGGGCCAGGATCAGCCCCGCCGTCCCTTCGTGTCGCCGGATGAAGTCGGTGAGGGGCTCTCCCAGCGCCCGGAAAAGGAAACGGCCCGGCCGGGTCGGGCGCCCCGGCGTCGGGAGCGCGGCGGTGGCCAGAAGGGCCAGCCCCCCGAGCGCGGAGCCGACCTGGATGACGACCCCGGCCGGCTTCGCCGCCCAGACCCTTGTCAGGGCCTCCGCCGGGCCGTCGAACCCGAGGGCCGCCAGGGGCGCCCGCAGCAGGAAGGGGTCTCCGGACAGGCCGGACCCCAGCAGCCCGGCCGCCAGAAGGACCAGGCCGCCGCGCGCCGCCCACTCCAGGGCGTCCGCGCCGGGGCGCGCGGCGACGGGCTCCGGATCGGCCGCGCGTGGCGCAGGCTCTCCCTCGCGGGGCGCAGCCAGAACGCCCGCCGTCCCCGCCAGCATCAGGCCCGCCATCAGGGCGTAGGACCCGCCCCAGCCAATGGCGTCGCTCAGCGCCAGGGGCAGGATCCCGGCCAGAATCATGGCGATGCGGTAGCCCCACTGGTAGGCGGCGGCCAGGGCGCCGGCCCGCTCGGGACCGGCCGCTTCGATCCGCCAGGCGTCGATCACGATGTCCTGTGTGGCGGAGATGAACCCTACGAGCACCGCAAGAGCCGCCATGGCCGGAAGGTTGGCGGCCGGATCGACGCCGGAAATCGCCAGCAGTGCGGCGATGATGAGGCCCTGGCAGACCAGCATCCAGGCTCGCCGGCGCCCGAGGCTGCGCGACAGGCCGGGAATGGCCACCCGGTCCACCAGCGGCGCCCAGAGGAATTTCAACGAATAGGCCAGGGTCGCCAGGCTGACGGCTCCGATCACCTCGAGGGACAGGCCTGCATCCCTCAGCCAGGCCGACAGGGTGTCGAAGATCAGAAGGTTCGGCAGGCCGGAGGCGAACCCCAGGGTCAGCATCACCAGCGACCGGCGTTCAAGGAAGACCGCCATCGCCTGCAGGGCGGAAAGCCTCTGGCCCTCCCGCTCCGGCTTTGCGTCCTGGCTCATGATGTCGCCCGAAGGGCCGGCGGATGCGCGGCGGGGGTCAGATTGGCCTGCGCCGCCTGCGCCGTCCAGCCGGCGCCCGGAACCCGGACAGGGAAGGCTGCGGTTCTGCGGGCCGCCTTCACTCGCCGCCGCCGCTCCCAACTCCCCGATAGGCCAGGGCCTCGGCCACATGACGGCGGGCGACGGGCGGGGACGCCATGCCGGGCTCGGCCTCCAGGTCCGCCAGGGTGCGGGCCAGGCGCAGGACCCGGCTCCAGCCCCGGGCGGTGAGGCCGGCGGCGTCGGCCGCTCGGGTCAGGAGGGCCCGGGCCTCGGGCTCCGGGTCGGCGATGGCCTGCAGCCAGTCGCCGGAGGCCCGGGCGTTGGCGGCCTCGGTCTCGGGACGGCCGGCCTCCGTCGCCCGGCGGACCTGGATCTCCCGCGCCGCCGCCACCCGGGCGGCGACCTCGGCCGAGCCTTCGGCGGCGGCGGGCAGGGCGAGGTCGGCGGCCCGCACGGCGGGAACCTCCACCTGCAGGTCGATGCGGTCGAGGAAGGGGCCGGAGACCCGCGCCCGGTAGTCGACCTGGCAACGCGGCGCGCGCCCGCAGGCGCCCCGGCCCTCGCCCCCCTTGCCGCACTTGCAGGGGTTCTGCGCCGCCACCAGCTGGAAGCGCGCCGGATAGCGCACGTGTCCCGCCGCCCGGGCGACGGTGATCTCGCCGGTCTCCAGGGGCTGGCGCAGGGAGTCCAGGGCCTGGGCGCTGAACTCCGGCAGCTCGTCGAGGAACAGGACGCCGTTGTGCGCCAGCGAGGCCTCGCCGGGGCGGATGCGAGCGCCGCCGCCGGTCAGGGCGGCCATGGTGGCCGAGTGGTGCGGGGCGCGGAAGGGCCGGGCCCGGGTCAGCTCGCCCCGGGCGATCAGGCCGGCCACCGAATGGACCATGCTGGTCTCCAGCAGCTCGGCGGCGGACAGGGGCGGCAATAGGCCCGGCAGGCGCGCCGCCATCATCGACTTGCCCGCCCCCGGCGGCCCGGTCAGCAGGAGGTTGTGCCCCCCGGCGGCGGCGATCTCCAGGGCGCGGCGGGCGGTCTCCTGGCCGCGCACCTCGCGCAGGTCCGGCGCCGGCGGGCCTTCGGTCAGAGCGCCCGGAGCCGGCGGGGAAAGCGCCTGGGTCCCGCGGAAGTGGTTGACCAGGGCCACCAGGCTGGGCGGCGCCAGCACCGGCGTCGAGCCCGCCCAGGCCGCCTCCGGCCCGCTGGCCTCGGGGCAGATCAGGCCCAGGCCCAGGGCGCCCGCCGCCACCGCCGCCGGCAGGGCCCCGGCCGAGGCGGTGATCCGCCCGTCGAGGGACAGTTCGCCCATGGCCGCCCAGCCCTGGAGCGCGTCGGGCGGGATCACGCCCATGGCCGCCATCACCGCCAGGGCGATCGGCAGGTCATAGTGACTGCCCTCCTTGGGCAGGTCGGCGGGGGCCAGGTTGCAGATGATCCGGCGGCCCGGCATGGCCAGATCCGCTCCAACCTGGCCGTGGGCGGCCGGGCCGACGCCGTCGAGCTGACCGCCCGCGACCGCGAGCTCTGCGCCATCATCGGCCCGCAGCTGAGGGCTCG
>JBJTFE010000130.1:0-5562 GCA_046093265.1 Phenylobacterium sp.
CCTGACCGTCAAGCTGCCCGTGTCCGCGGAGATGGCGGCGGAGCTGCCCTTCGTTCGCGAGAGCACGGGCTGGTACAGGCGCCACAACTGGGTCATCGCCCGCTTCGGGCCAGGGGACGACGTCCTGGCCGAGATGGAGACCCTGAAGGGCTGGATCCTGCAGAGCTATCTCGCCATGGCGCCCCGCCGCCTGGCGCGCGTCGTCGCCGGCGACTGACTCCACGCACCCCCGAGGAGACCATTGACTCCCCGTTCGCTGGGACTAGAACAAAAAGCGAACATGGGAACGGGCATGGACGGGGACAGGCGGAACAGGCTGGCGGCGCTGCGGGCGGACATCCGGCGGCTGGAGCGGGTGGCGGGACCCGTGCGGGGGCGGCTGTCCCTGGGCGACCCGCGGCTCGATTCGGCCCTGGGCGGGGGTCTGCCCCTGGGCCAGTGGCACGAGATCGGCGGCGAGGGGGCCGAGGCCGAGACCAGCGCGGCGCCGGCCGCCTTCGCCGCCCGGCTGGCCGCCGCCCTGCTGGCCCGGCCGGACCAGCGCGGCCGCGCGGCCGTCTGGGTCCTGCGCCGCGACGACCTCTTCCCCCCCGGCCTGGCGGGACTGGGCCTGCCCGCCGAACGGCTGATCGGGGTCTGCGCCCAGGACGAGGCCGAAGCCCTGGCCGTAGCCGAGGACGCCCTGGCCGCGCCCGGCGTGGGGGTGGTGCTGGCCGAGGTCGGCGCCGTGGACCTGACCGCCGGCCGGCGGCTGCAGCTGGCCTGCGAGGCCCGCGGCGGCACGGGGCTGATGCTGCTGCGCCGGCCCTTCGGCGGCGGCGCGGCGGCGACGGCGGGCGGGACCGCAGCGGCCACCTGCTGGCGCGTGTCGCCGGCCGCCAGCGCCCCCGGCCCCGGCGGCCTGGGCCTGGGGCCGCCGCGCTGGCGCCTGCGCCTGGTCCGCAGCCGGGGCGGCCGGACCGGCGACTGGCGGGTCGAGGCCGGCGCCGGTGAAGACGAAGGAGAAGCCGATGTCGCGCATCCTCTGCGTCTGGTCGCCGAACTGGGCGATCGAGACCTGGCGGCGCCGGCGGCCCTCAGCGCCGCAGGCTGAGCCCTTCGCCCTGGTCCGCCAGGAGCGGGGGCTGAGGGTGCTGGCCGCCGTCAGCCCGGACGCCGCGGCGACGGGCCTCTTCCCCGGCCAGAGGGTGACCGACGCCCAGGCCCTGCGCCCCGACCTGGTCCTGGCCGAGGCCGAGCCGGCGGCCGACGCCCGGGCCCTCGAGGCCCTGGCCGACTGGTGCGTGCGTTTCTCCCCCGCCGTCGCCCTCGATCCGCCGGACGGCCTGTTCCTCGACATCGGCGGGGTCGCCCACCTGTGGGGCGGCGAGGCGGAGATGGCGGTCGACCTGGCCGGTCGCCTGGCGCGGGACGGCCTGACCGCCCGGATCGCCGTCGCCGACACCGCCGGCGCAGCCTGGGCCCTGGCGCGGAGCCCGGCGGCGGCGGAGACCCCCCAGGTCCTCAAATCGGGGGTCCTCAAACCGGGGGTCCTCGAGCCGGCGCTGGCCGGCCTGCCCCTGGCGGCCCTGCGGCTGGAGCCGGCGGCGGTGGAGCGGCTGTCCCGGCTGGGCCTGAGGCGGATCGGCCAGCTGGCCGCCCTGCCCCGGGCGCCCCTGGCCCGGCGGTTCGGCGCCGCCGTCCTGCTGCGCCTGGACCAGGCCCTGGGCCGGGTCCCCGAGGCCCTGACCTTCCGTCGCCCGCCCACACCCTGGTTCTTCCGCCTGGACCTGGCCGAGCCGGTGAGCGCGCCAGACGACCTGGCCCGCCTGTGCCGGGACGCGGCCCTGGGCCTGTGCGCGCGGCTGGCGGCGGCCGGGCGCGGGGCGCGGCGCTTCCGCCTGGACTTCCACCGGGTGGACGGCGCGCCCGTCGGGCTGGAGCTGGGCCTGTCCCGCGCCGCCTGCGACCCGGAGCGCCTCGCCCGCCTCTTCCTGCCCCGGCTGGAGACCCTGGACCCCGGCTTCGGCATTGAGGCGGTGAGCCTGCAGGCGGCGGAGGCTGAGGTCCTGGCGCCCGGCCAGGCGGACCTGGCCAGCCTGCTGGAGCCGATCGAGGGACCCGAGGCCCTGGCGCCCCTGATCGACCGGCTGAGCGCCCGTCTGGGCCCCCGCCGGGTCTGGCGCAGCCGCCCCAGGGCCAGCCACGTGCCCGAGCGCTCGGTGGGCCGGACCGCAGCCCTGGAAGCCGCGGCCCCGGAGTCGATGGCCAGCTGGCCCGCCTGGCGGCCCCGGCCCCTGCGCCTGCTGGATCGCCCCGAGCCCCTGGAGGGGGTGATCGCCCTGACCCCGGACGAGCCGCCCCGGCAGTTCCGCTGGCGCCGGCGGGTGCACCGCATCCGCCTGGCCGAGGGGCCCGAGCGGATCGGCGCGGAGTGGTGGCGCGGCCCCATCGAGGCGGTGCGAACCGACCAGGTGCGCGACTACTACCGGGTGGAGGACCAGGACGGCGCCCGCTTCTGGGTCTTTCGCTCGGGCCTGCACGACCACGACCGGCCGGTGCGCTGGTGGCTGCACGGCCTGTTCGGATGAGCCGCTACGCCGAGCTGGCGGCGGCCAGCAACTTCTCCTTCCTGCGCGCCGCCTCGCATCCCGAGGAGCTGGTGCAGACCGCCGCCGCCCTGGGGCTGGAGGCCCTGGGGGTCGTCGACCGCAACAGCGTGTCCGGGGTGGTCCGGGCCTGGGCGGCGGGGCGCAAGGCGGGCGGGGGGCCGAAGGTGCTGGCCGGCGCCCGGCTGACCTTCTCCGACGGGACGCCGGACCTGGTCTGCTACCCCTCCGACCGGGCGGCCTGGGGGCGGCTGACCCGCCTCCTGACCCTGGGCAAGCGGCGGGCCCGCAAGGGCGAGTGCGACCTGACCCTCGGCGACTTCCTGGACCATGCGGAGGGTCTCCTGACCATTGTCCTGCCGCCGGCGCCGGGCGAGGCGGGGGGGACGGACTTCCCCCGGCGGCTTCACGCCCTGGCGGCGGCCCGGCGGGGCTCGGCCTGGCTCGGCGGCGTGCGCCGCTACGGCCCCCGCGACCTGCAGGAACTGGCCCGGCTGGAGGCCCTGGGGGCGGCGGCGGGCGCGCCCCTGGTCGCGGTGGGCGAGGTGCTCTACCACGACGCCCGCCGGCGGCCCCTGCAGGACGTCCTGACCTGTATCCGGAAGGGCTGCACGATCCACGAGGCGGGGCTGGAGCTGGAGGCCAACGCCGAGCGCCGGCTGAAGTCCCCCGCCGAGATGGCGCGCCTGTTCGCCCGCTTCCCCGGCGCCGTCGAGCGCAGCCTGGAGATCGCCGGCCGGATCGGCTTCGACCTGTCGGAGCTGCGCTACGAATACCCGGACGAGCCCGTCCCGGCGGGCAAGACCCCCATGCAGCACCTGCGCGACCTGGCCTGGGAGGGGGCGACCTGGCGCTTCGAGGCGGGCATGGGCGAGGCCGAGCGCCGGACCATCGCCCACGAGCTGGACCTGATCGAGAAGCTGGGCTTCGCCAACTACTTCCTGACCGTCCACGACATCGTCCGCTGGGCGCGGGCCCAGGGCATCCTCTGCCAGGGGCGGGGCTCGGCCGCCAACTCCGTGGTCTGCTTCTGCCTGGGGATCACCGCCGTCGACCCGACCAAGAAGGACCAGGACCTCCTCTTCTCGCGCTTCATCTCCGAGGCCCGGGGCGAGCCGCCGGACATCGACGTGGACTTCGAGCACGAGCGCCGGGAGGAGGTGATGCAGTACCTCTTCCGCCGCTATGGCCGGGACCGGGCCGCCATCGCCGCCACGGTGATCCACTTCCGCCCGCGCATGGCCATCCGCCAGGTGGGCAAGGCCCTGGGCCTGACCGAGGACGTCACCGCCGCCCTGGCCGGCACGGTCTGGGGCCCCTGGAGCGGCATGAGCCCGGACCCCTACATCCGCCAGGCGGGGCTGGACCCGGACGCCCCGGAGATCCGCCGCGCCACCACCCTGGCCGGCGAGCTTCTGGGCTTTCCCCGCCACCTGTCCCAGCACGTGGGCGGCTATGTCCTGACCCGCGGCCGGCTGGACGAGCTGGTCCCCATCGGCAACGCCGCCATGGCCGACCGCACCTTCATCGAGTGGGACAAGGACGACATCGACGCCCTGGGCCTGATGAAGGTGGACATCCTGGCCCTCGGCATGCTGACCGCCCTGCGCAAGGCCTTCGCGATGATCCCGCCGCGGGCGGACGGAACCCGGCTGACCGACATCGCCCAGGTCCCCCAGGAGGTCCCGCAGGTCTACGACATGCTGTGCCGGGCGGACTCGGTGGGCGTCTTCCAGGTGGAGAGCCGGGCCCAGATGTCCATGCTGCCGCGCCTGAAGCCCCGGCGCTTCTACGACCTGGTCATCGAGGTGGCGATCGTCCGGCCCGGCCCCATCCAGGGCGACATGGTCCACCCCTACCTGCGCCGGCGCGACGGGACCGACCCGGTGGACTTCCCCGCCCCCGCCCCGGAGCACGGCCCGCCGGACGAGCTGCACAAGGTGCTGGGCAAGACCCTGGGCGTGCCCCTGTTCCAGGAACAGGCCATGCGCCTGGCCATCGAGGCGGCGCGGTTCAGCGAGAACGACGCCGACGGCCTGCGCCGGGCCATGGCCACCTTCCGCAACCTGGGCAGCGTCAGCGAATACCGACGCCGCTTCCTGGAGGGCATGACCGGGCGGGGCTACGACCCGGATTTCGCCGAGCGCTGCTTCCGCCAGATCGAGGGCTTCGGTTCCTACGGCTTCCCCGAGAGCCACGCCATCAGCTTCGCCCTGCTGGTCTACGCCTCGGCCTGGGTGAAGTGGCGCTGGCCCGACGCCTTCTGCGCGGCCCTGATCAACTCCCAGCCCATGGGTTTCTACCAGCCCGCCCAGCTGGTGCGGGACGCCCGCGAGCACGGGGTGGAGGTGCGGCCCGTCGACGTCACGGCCAGCGACTGGGACTGCACCCTGGAGCCGGTTCCCGGCCGGCGCCTGAGGGCCGTGCGCCTGGGCCTGCGGCAGGTGCGGGGCCTGGCCCGGGAGGACGGCCTGCGCCTGATGGAGGCCCGCCGCCAGGGCGCCCGCACCGCCGCCGGCTTCGCCCGGGTGGTGAGCGGCCGGGGGATGGAGCTGCTGGCCGGCGCCGACGCCTTCGCCGGCCTGGGGGTAGGCCGCCGGCAGGCCCTGTGGACGGTGAAGGGCCTGGCCGGCGCCGACCGGGCGGAGCGGGACGCCCCCCTCGTCGCCGGGGCCGACCCGCCCGAGCCGGAGGCCGCCCTGCCCGCCATGACCGCAGCCCGGGAGACCGCCGAGGACTACCGCACCCTGCGCCTGTCCCTGAAGGCCCACCCCTGCGCCTTCCTGCGCGAGGAACTGGCCCGGCGGGGGGCGCGGCCCGCGGCCGAGCTGGGGCGGATGCGCGACGGCCGCCGCGTCGCCGTGGCCGGCCTGGTCCTGGTGCGCCAGAGGCCCGGCACGGCGAGGGGCGTGGTCTTCATGACCCTGGAGGACGAGACCGGCCCGGCCAACATCATCGTCTGGAAGGATGTCTT
>JBJTFE010000131.1:0-3419 GCA_046093265.1 Phenylobacterium sp.
GCCTCGGCGTCCAGCACCACGGGCGCCACGACGCCGTTCTCGAACCGCACGCTGAGGGTCAGCTCGGCCTCGCCGTCATGCCCGGCCGAGACCTCCGCCGCCACCACCACGGCCTCGTCATTTCCTTGGGTCCCGCTCAAGACCTCGGCGGCTCCACAAAGACCACATCGCCGCCCAACAACAGACCCCGCGGCTTGCGCAGCACAAAGATGTGCAGGTTCCAGCCGCGGATACGGTCCATCGCCTCTTCGAGCGGCAGGGCGGGCAGGGCCCGCGCCGCCAGAGCCTCCAGCGTCTCGTCCGGTTCCGGCGTCACGAACCGCCTCTGCTCGGTCAGCGTCATGGGGACCTCCTGGCCGTTGGGATCGCGACCTTGGCACAGGCGCCGACGCGTTGGGAAGTATGGGAAGCTCCCCCGCCCGCTCCTCCGTAGCCGACCGGACCCGCCAGCGGCTTGTCGTCAACAGGCTTCAGGCTCAGTCTGCCAAGCTGGCTGAGCCCCGCGCCGAAGGCCTCCGCGGGAGGGGGCCTAAGCGGGACGGAGGAGGGAGAGCATCATGGAGGCTGTCGCCGACGCCGCAAGACTGCCAACAATCCGCAAGGTCGGACTGGATGCGCCCTTGAAATGGCTGGCGGGCGCCATGGGCGACCTGTCCCGGGCGCCATTGCCGTCCTTCTTCCATGGTCTTGTCCTGGCCCTTGTCAGCGTGGGTCTCTCCCTGTCCCTGCTTCGCGAGTGGGGCGCCTTCTGGACGGTGGCCCTCACCTTCGGCTTCATTCTGGTGGCGCCCTTGCTGGCCATGGGTCCGTACGAGACCGGGCGCCTGCTGGAGGCCGGGCGCAAGCCGACTGTGGGGCGCACCCTCCTGGTGCGTCGCGCCCTGAGGCCGGACGTCATGGTCTTGGGGGTCGGCCTCTTCGTGCTGTTCGCCCTGTGGCTCCGCGCCGCCCAGGTGGTGTACGGCCTTTCAACCTTCACCCTTCACGATACGCCCGAGCAGCTGGCGGCCTTCGCCTTCGGCACGGAGGAGGGCCGGGTCATGCTGCTGACGGGATCGGCCGTCGGGGCGTTGTTCGCGTTCCTGACCTTCGCCTCGGTGGTGGTGGCCGCCCCGATGCTTCTCGACGCCCGGGTAGGAGTCTTCGCCGCCGTCGCGACCAGCGTGCGGGCCACACTCGCCAACCTGGGACCGCTGCTCATCTGGGCCGGCCTGATCGTCGCCCTGATGGCCCTGACCGCCGTCACCGGCTTCCTGCCGATGATCATTGTCTTCCCATGGCTGGGCCTGGCCAGTTGGCGGGCCTTCCGCGACCTGGTGGCCCCGGACGGCATGCTGGCGCCGGACGCAGGGGTGTCGGCGGACTGAGCGCCCGCTCGCTTCGATCCCGCTGGAGCAGAAGAAAAGGGCCGGGGAACGCCCCCGGCCCTCGCAGTCCCGATGGTGGCCGCCAGCTTCAGCGCAGCCGGGCCGTGAGCGCCACGCCGATGACGCGGGGCTCGTTCACGAAGGCGGTGTTGTTGTTGAAGTCGATACCGCCCTTGACGTTGCTCTCGTCGGTGATGTTGCGGGCGAACAGCGCCGCTTCCCAGGCGCCGTCCTCGCGGGCGTAGCCGAGCTTCAGGCCGCCTTCATAGTTGCCGTCGGTGTAGAACTCCCTGGACTCATAGAGGAAGAGGTTGGTGCGGCCCTGGATGTTCCAGTCGGTGTAGGCGAAGAGCTCGCCGCCATTGCCGATGGGCAGGCTGAACCTCGCGCTCACGTCGAAGATGGACTCCGGCGCGTTGGGGAAGGGATTGCCGTTGATCAGGGCCCGGTTCTGGCTGTTCAGCGGGTCGGTGACCGTGCACTGGGCGCAGACGCCGACCGCCAGGGCGCCGTCCTTGATCTCGGTGTCGGCATAGCTGTAGCCGGCGGTCAGGACGAGGTTCTCGTTGACCACCCACTCGCCGTCGAGCTCGAAGCCCAGGGCCCGGCCCTCCTTGGCGTTGAGCAGCCTGACAATGTTGCCTGAGCCGCCCACCGCCGTGAACTGCGGGTCATTGACGGTGTAGGTGAACACGGCGCCGTTGAGGCGGACGCGGCGATCGAAGAGCTCGCTCTTGAAGCCCGCTTCCCAGGACAGGATGGTCTCGGACCGGGCGACCGAGGGGGCGCCGAAGAAGGCCACGTCGCGACCCTGGATGGTCGGGCCGCGGAAGCCGCGGGCCACGCGGCCGTACAGGCCGACCGTGTCGCTGACATCGTAGAAGGCGCTCAGGTCCCAGCTGACCTGTTCGTCCGAGACATTGACCTTCGCGAACGGGATCGGCGCGACAATGTTGGTCAGGGTCTTCTCGTCGCTGGTCCAGCGCAGGCCGGCGGTCAGCTTCCAGGCCTCGGCGATCTGGTAGGAAGCCTGACCGAATACCGCCCATGAGGTGTTCTCATGTCGCAGCTCGGTCGGGGCCACGAAGCCGGGGTCGGTGCGCAGCACCATCCGGGAGTCGAAGTAGTAGGCGCCCACCTGCCAGGAGAGCGGACCGTCGGCGTCGCTGGCCAGGCGGATTTCCTGGGTGACCTGGTCGAGGTCCTTGATGCCGTCGGCGGTATCGGACGGGAAGGGGATGAAGCCCGGGCCGTTGGTCATGTTGCCGCCGTCGATGTCGCCGCGGCTGACGCCGTTGGTCGTCTGGTAGGCGGAGATGGAGGTCAGGGTGGCGGCCGGCAGCTTGTACTCGATCTTCAGGGACGCGCCGGAACCGTCATAGGCCTGCGGATTGTCGCCGCCGCCGTCGAAAAAGACCTTGTCGCGCTTGTAGTTGCCGTTGAGGCCGTTCCCGCCCTTGGTCAGGATGTTGGCGCGGAACACCGCCGAGGTGCCGTCCAGCGAGCGGTTGTGGACGGCCAGCAAGGCGCTGAAGTCCTCGGTGGGGGTGAACAGCAGCTGCAGGCGGACCGCAGTCTCCTCATAGCCGCCCAGGACGTTGTTCTTCTTGGTGAAGGCGTTGTCGATCCAGTCCTCGCGACGCTGGACCAGAACGGAGAGACGGGCGGCCAGCAGGTCCTGGACGATCGGGGCGCCAAAGCCGCCGTCGAAGGAGAGGGTCCCATAGCTGCCATAGGACGCCGTCCCGCGGGCGGAGAGGGTCTGGCTGGGCCGGATGGTGTCGAACTGGACGATGCCGGCTGTGGTGTTGCGGCCGAACAGGGTGCCCTGCGGCCCGCGCAGCACTTCCACGCGGTCGAGGTCGAAGAGCGGGGTGCTCTTCAGGACAACGTTTTCCATCACGACGTCATCCATGATGACGGAGACGGGCTGAGAGGCGGCCAGGTCGAAATCGGCGTTGCCGAGACCACGGATGTAGAAGCGCGGCGCCACACGGCCGTTCGAGGACTCGGCGTAGAGAGCCGGCACCCGTGCGGAGAGCGACAGAATGT
>JBJTFE010000132.1:0-3405 GCA_046093265.1 Phenylobacterium sp.
CTATCTGCGGCCCTCCATCGAGCGGGCGGGCCTGGACCCGGAAAACCTGCCCGAGGCCGATCCCTCGAAGATGAACTTCGGCTCTGGCGGCAACACCGAGGCCAAGGCCTGGAAGGACATCTGGGGCTGCGGCCAGGGCATCGGCGTGCTCAAGGACATCCCGACGACGGGCGAGTACGTCGACCGGCTGGCGGCGGAATACGAGGCGGCCAAGGCCGAACTGGCCGCCAAGACCGCCCTGACAGCGGGACGGCATCTGGCGGCGGTCTGAGCGGACGGACAGCCCGGGAGACAAGAGGGGCGGGGCGCAGGCTCCGCCCCATCTCTTGAGGACCCTGTCGGCCCAACGCCCTATGGCGTCACCAGGGTGATCGAAAAGGCCGGCAGGTCCAGGCTCTCCCCGGAGATAACGAAGTCGCGGCGGATCACGCCGGCGCCGGAAGAAACCCCCGCGCCATAAGGCGCGCTCAGCTGCCTGGCGCGTCCGTTCGCCCGCACGGCGACCGAGCCCGGAGTGGCGTTGAGGAAGAGGCTCCGGACCTCGCCATTCAGGCTGCGGAAGCGATAGCCGAAGAGCGGCTTGCTCGCCTCGTCCTGGCCAAGACCGAGGCGCCGCGCGGTTCCGCCCCCGCGAACAGCTTCACCAAGCAGACTGAGGGCCGCGCCGTAGGCGGTCTGGGCGAAGGGCGGCGCGGAGGTGACCAGGGGCCGACCCTCTGTGAAGTCGGCGGCAAGGCCGTCTGGCGTGACCAGTGCAGACCACTGGCGCTCTCCGATTGCGACATGGAACACGGAGAGATCGACCGCCGCATGATCAAGGAAGTTCAGGGCGCGGGCGGCGGCTCCCAGTCCGCCGATCCAGCTCCCGCCGGTGACCGGAGCGGATTGGGTCTCGAAGACGTTCCACTCCGTGATCCAGATCGCCTTGCCCGCCGGGAGTCTCTGCCGGACCCTGGCCAGGAAGGTGTCGTCATGCCGGATCATCGAGGCGACGAAGGCTTCCGCGCTCTGCGGGGACGCCAGAGGGGTCTGACCTGCAAGGTCGAAATAGGGGTGCACCGCCACCGCATCGATGGTCGCCCAGGCGCCGGACCGGTCCAGGGCGTCCATCCAGTCGTCAAAGGGGACGCCGACCGTCCGGAGGGGTGGAGGGGAGATCGCCGCAATCGACAGGCCGCCGACGTCACGCTTCATCTGCGAAGACCAGGCGGCGGCGGTCGCTGCGTACTGGTCCGCAGTCGGAAAGCGCGCCCTTGGGTTGGGGGTCCGGAAGTACTCCTCGTTCCCAAGCTCGAGGCGGGTAATGGGCTGGCCGACCGCCCGGAAGGCACGAATGTCGGCGATGTTTTCGTCAAGATCGGCGGTCAGCATATTGGCGGAAAGCAGGGCCGGCGTCCCGACCTGATCCAGGAGTCGATCCACCACCGAGGGCGTGAGGCCGCTGATCGCCTCGATCTCGGCGCTGAACCCAGACCCGGCGGGCAGGCCCGGATAGGGCGGAGGGCGAAGGCCGCCGCGGCTCCAACTCCAGGTTTCCCCCGGGGTTCCCCCCGGGATCCGCAAGCCTCCCGGGTTGAGGGCCCTGAGGCCCTGCACGAGCGCAGCGCTCTCCACATGCCCGGAGACGCGCAGGAGGTTGAAGTTGTAGCTGGCGTAGTCGGCCGGAAGATCCCGGGCGGGTCCCTCGACCGGGACGATCGATGCGGCAGGCTGGGCGGGGGGCTGGGGCTGCGGCGAGCTCTGCCCCGAACCGCCACCGCCGCTACAGGCGGAAAGGGCCAAGGCCATTGGCAGCAAAAGGCCGATAGTGCGTTTCCGGTCCATGTGTGTGTCGCTCCGCAAGAGGGTCCTGCCGGTGAAACGCCGGCCGCAGGGATTTCCGGCGAAGAGCGCCTGAGAAGACTCGCCAGGCTCCCGGCCGCAGACGAGCCGCAGCGCCGGATCAACCGGCCGCAGACCGCCCGTTCATCTCGTCGCCCGCATCCTTGGGAAGGCGCAGGTAAAAGGGCGAGGGAGATGAAGGTGACCGCGCCGATGACGAGGAAGATGGGGGCGACGACCTCGACGGTGAGGGTCGTGAGGCCCCGGGCCTGCATGGAGACGTGGAGGAGGGTGGCGGCGAGGCCGATGCCGATGGACTGGACGAGCTGCTGGGCCATGGAGGACAGGGTGGAGGCGCGGCTCATCCGCTCGGGGTCGATGTCCGCATAGGCCATGCCGTTCAGGCTGGTGAACTGGAGGGAGCGGAAGAAGCCGCCGACCAGGAGGACCCCGACGATCAGGAGGTGGGGCGTGGCGGGGCCGAAGGCGGCGCAGGCCATGAAGCTGAGCCCGACGATGAAGGTGTTGACCACCAGCACCCGGCGGAAGCCGAACCGGCGGAGGATGGGCGGCGCCGCGGTCTTCATCACCAGGGCGCCGGCGGCGCTGACGAAGGTGAGGAGGCCGGCCTGGAGGGCGTTCATTCCCATGGCGACCTGGAAGAGCAGGGCGAGCAGGAAGGGGTTGGCCCCCATGGCCATGCGCATGAAGCCGCCGCCGACCACCGAGGCGCGGAAGGTCCCGACCCGGAAGAGGCGGGTGTCCAGTATGGCCTGCGGATTGCCGCGGGCGTAGCGGGCATAGGCCCAGAGGAGCCCCAGGCCCTGGGCGAAGAGGCCGGCGACGAGGAGGGGC
Organism: Phenylobacterium sp.; assembly: GCA_046093265.1. GTDB lineage: Bacteria > Pseudomonadota > Alphaproteobacteria > Caulobacterales > Caulobacteraceae > Phenylobacterium. Next base: position 2,677 of record JBJTFE010000132.1, read on the forward strand.
GGCAGGACGTCGCGACCCAGGTTCTCGAAGCCGAAGATCAGGGCGGCGAGGCCGAGGCCGGTGAGGGCCACGCCCGGCCAGTCGATGGGCGCCACGTCCTGTTCGGCGACCTGGGGCACATGGCGCAGGACGAGGACCAGGCCCGCGATGGCGATGGGCAGGTTGATGAAGAAGATCCAGCGCCAGTCTGCGAAGGTGACGATGGCGCCGCCGAGAACCGGCCCGATGACCGGGCCCAGCAGGGCGGGCATGGTCAGGATGGAGGGGGCGCCGACAAGCTGCGACTTCGGCGTGGTGCGCAGCAGGACCAGCCGGCCGACCGGGCCCATCATGGCCCCGGCGGCGCCCTGTGCGATGCGCGCGGCCACCAGCGCCGGAAGGGATCCGGCGAGGCCGCAGGCCGCGGAGGCGAGGGCGTAGAGAATGATGGCGGCGACAAAGACCCTCCGGGCCCCGAACCGGTCCGCAGCCCAGCCGCTGACCGGCAGGAAGACGGCTGAGGCCAGCATGTACATGGTGATGGCGAGGTTGAGACGGAGCGGATCCACCTCAAGGGCGATCGCCATGGCGGGAAGGGCGTTGGTCAGGACGGTGGCGTTCAGGGTCTGCATCATCAGGGCCGCGCCGATGATGGCGGGAACACGCCAGTCCGCCGGGGCGGTCTCTGGGGGAAGACTGTCTGCGGGGGACATCGCGCCCGGAAAACCTGAAAGGCATGACCTTGAAACG
>JBJTFE010000133.1:0-10312 GCA_046093265.1 Phenylobacterium sp.
GACATCGACCTGTGGGAGCTGAACGAGGCCTTCGCCAGCCAGTGCCTCTACTGCCGCGACCACCTCGGCATCGATCCCGAGAAGTACAACGTCAATGGCGGCTCCATCGCCATCGGCCACCCCTTCGGCATGACCGGCGCCCGCCTGACGGGCCATGTCCTGCAGGAAGGCCAGCGCCGCAAGGCCAAGTGGGCCGTGGTGACCATGTGCATCGGCGGCGGCCAGGGCGGCGCCGGCCTGTTCGAAGTCTACAACTGATCGGCAAGGCCCCCGCCTGCGGGCGGGGGCTGACGCCTCAGCGCCTGTCGTAGCCCGCGCTCACCCGAGCCGGGCCATGACTTTTTGGATCACCTCCTCTGAGACGCCGGCTTCGGCCAGGACCTCTCGGGTGTGCTCGCCCAGCTTCGGCGCGCCCCGGGTCACCTCCGGCGCCCCTTCGGGGAAGCGGCCCGGCGCCGCAGGCGAGGCCATGCGCCCGCCCCAGCCATCGGACACCTCCACGGCGCATCTCGTGGCCAGGTACTGCGGGCTTCCCACCACTTCCGACAGGCTCTGCAAGGGCGCCCAGGCCAGGTCCGCCTCGGTCAGGATCACCGCAGCCTCGGCCAGGGTCATGCGCGCGAAGGCGGCGTCCGCCCGCGCCCGGATTTCGCGCACGATGTCGAGGTCCGTGGTCGGCAGGGCGTAGCGGGGATCGTCTATGATTTCCGGATGTCCCAGAACCTTCATGAGGTTCGGGTAACAGGCGGGCCCTTTGAGCACGAAGGTGATCCAGCGGTCATCCAGGGTCCGGAAGTAGACGCCTGAGATCGGATGCGGGCGCAGGTTGCGCGGCTGTGTGGTCGGCGCCTCGCCAAAGCGCAGCTGGGTGGCCATGTCCCACCCCAGCGCATAGGCCGCCGTGCGCAGAAGCGAGCACTCCACCAGCCGTCCCCTTCCTGTCGAATGGCGCTCATGCAGGGCCGCCAGCACTGAGGACAGTGTGGCCAGGGCCGTCGTGTGGTCGCCGAACCTAGGCCGGCAGGCGAAGGGCTCCTGGTCGGGCGGAATGTGAGACCTTCCGACACCGCTCTTGGTCCAGAAGACGGTGGTGTCAAAGGCGGGCAGGTCCACGTCAGGACCCTCGAGCCCCACGCCCGAGACGCTGGCGTAGATGAGCCGGGGATGGTCGGGCTTGAGGATGTCATAGTCCAGCCGTGCGCGCTTCAGGGCGCCCGGACGAATGTTGGTGATGAAGACGTCAGCGTCCTTCAGAATGGCCAACATGGCCTCCCGTCCCTCGGGGGAGGCGATGTCCAGGGCCCCGCCGCGCTTGCCCCGGTTCTCCATGGTGAAGATGGGATTGGCCGGGGTCTCGGCTCTCTCCGGGAAGAAGGTGCGGGTGGCGTCGCCGCCGGGGGACTCCACCTTCATCACGTCGGCCCCCCAATCGGCCATGACGGCGGCGCAACCCGGCGCGGCGATCCAGGTGGCGAGTTCGACGACCTTCAGTCCCTGAAGCAGCATGGCGTTTCCCCCGGGGGCGTCTGCGCGCCGATCCTAAGGCCAGATTGGCGCTGATTGACCGACCCCACAAGCCGATCTATCCCGACGGAAAGCCTCTGGGCGCGGTTGCGGCGCCCTGTGCGGAGCCGAGCGATGACCACAGAACATCCTGCCCCGGAGGCCGTCGGCGGAGCGCCTCCGGCCCGGACCCCAAGCCGGCGCTACATGGCCCGCCGGGACGCCATCATCGCCTCGGCCATCCGGGAGATGAACCGGCACGGCGTCCGCGGCATGACCCTGGGCGACGTCGCCGCCCGCCTGGACCTCGTGCCGACCGGGGTCATCTACTATTTCCGCAACAAGGAGGATCTGGCGGCCGCCGCCTTCGAGCGCAGCATCGGCCGGATCCGCGAGATGGCGGAAGTGGCCAGGGGACAGGCCACGGAGCGTGAGCGCATCCAGGTCTTCATCGACCTCTTCATCGGTCTACAGCAGCGTATCGAGCTGGGGGAGGCTGAACCCCTGACGGTCTTCAACGACGTCCGGGCCCTGAACAGCCAGAGCGTGAACGCGGCCTATGTCGACATGTTTCGCGCGGTTCGCGCGATGCTGGACCGCCGCGAGAGCCGAAGCCGGATCGACCTGAACGGCCGGACTCACCTGCTGATCAGCGCCCTGACCTTTGTCAGCGCCTGGATCTACACCTGGCGCGTCGAGGACTATCCCCGCATCGCCCGGCGGATCGCCTCCATCCTGCTCGACGGGATTCCGAGGGGAAGGAACCTGCCTGGCGCTCTGGTTCTCGACCTGCAACCCGGGGGTGAGGAGATCGACGAAGGCTCGGCGGAGCACTTCCTGCGCGCCGCCACCCAGCTGATCAATGACGAGGGCTATCACGGCGCGTCGGTCGACAGAATCTCGTCCAGGCTGAACGTCACCAAGGGCGCCTTCTACCACTACAACGCCACCAAGGATGACCTTGTGGTGGCCTGCTTTCAGAGGACCTTCGATGTCCTCTGGCGGGCCATCGATGCAGCCGAGGCGACCCGGGGAGAGGGCCTGGAGGTCATGCATTCCCTCCTCAGCGCCGTCGTCCAGCTTCAGGTCGGCCCCGCGCCGCTGCTGCGGACCAGCGCACTGACGACGGTTCCCGAGGAGATCCGGGCCGACCTGATGTTCCGCCTGAGGCAGATTTCCATCCGCCTGGGCTCCATGCTCTGCGACGGCATAGCCGATGGTTCGATACGCCCGCTCGACACCAGCATCACGGCGCAGATCCTTACGGCCGGGATCAACGCCGCCTCAGAGCTGGCCTGGTGGCAACCCGGAGAGTCGCCCGAGGCCGGCGGCCGCGCCTTCGTCGAGGCGATGATCCTGGGGATCATTCACCCCTAGAGCCTGGCCCTTTCAGACGGAGTGTCTGAAAGGGAGGAACAGGCTCTAACTTCAATATGTTGGACCATATCTCGATCCGATAACCGGTTCCCACTTATCGGAACATGATCGAACGCCAAGAAAAGCGCCGGAGACGGCGACCCGCTCCGGCGCAGTTTCAGCCTCACGAGGAGTTGCGGTGAAGCTGGGTCAGTGTACCCGGCGAAGCACGCGTCCGGCGCGTTCGCAGGCATGATGGTCGTTCGCGATGTTGACGCCGACGTTCACGACGCCGCCGCGACAGCCCCGGCGCCCCCGGCCATGGCCCGGGCCACCAGGTCAGCCATGCCGTGCTCGTAGGCCGCTTCGGGATGGGCGCGCACCGCCTTGTCGAGCGCCACCGCGTCGGGTCCGACCAGGATCCGCCAGCGCTCGTTTCGAACCCCGTCGAGGATGATCCGCGCGGCCTCGGGCGGCGGCAGGCCATTGTCCCGGAAGGCCTCGCCCATGGCCTTCGCCTCCGCCGTCGCCCCCTCGGGCGGGGCGAACTCGGACATCGAGTTGATGGCGATGTTGGTGCCGATGTGGCCCGGCATGACCACGCTGGCCTTCACGTGCGGGGCGTTGTTGCGGAAGTCGTTGACCAGGGCCTCGGTGAAGCCCTTCACCGCGAACTTGGCGGCGGAATAGGCCGTGTGGGCGGTCATTTCTACGCCGACTACAACCGCGACATCCTCAATCTCCGATGGACCATGAACTATGTGGACGGCGCCACCGATGATCGCGGTCCGACCACCATCCAGACCGGCGCATCCACGAACTGCAACGTGGCCAACGCCCAGGCGGGTACGGCGACCAACTGCAAGCTGATCACCTTCGGCCTCACGCAGGACGCCTTCATCAGCCACGACCTGACCTACCGCCTGCAGCTGCCGGACAACCTGACGGTGACCGCCTCGGTGTTCAACGTCCTCGACACCGAGCCCGCCCAGGCCCGGATCGAAATGAGCTACGATCCCTTCATCGGCAACCCGCTGGGCCGGACCTTCAAGGTCGGCGTCCGCAAGAAGTTCTGATCGCCTCACCTGAGGCTTCAGGCGCGCCGCCCCTCGGAAACGGGGGGCGGCGTTTTGTTATCGGCGGGCTCGCCGCTCGAGAAGATCTGCACGGCTCCGGCCGGGCGCCCAATTTGTCGGCAGGCAACCTCCCCGACGGCCTCCGAGGCGTGCAGCTTCGGATAACTGGACCCTTGATGACAGATCGTCCCGAATTGTGGCAGAAATGTCATAGCGGTCCAAGAGCGTCCCGCCTATTCCTTAAGAATATGTCGGGCGATTCAGGCAATCAGGCCGCCGGCGGAGGGAGAGGAAACACCATGAAGGGTCGTTACTTTTATGGCGCGTCGGCCGTCGCGGTGGCGGTGGGCCTTGTGGCGGCGGGCGCCGCCCAGGCGCAGGGCGCCGGTCCGGCGACCGTCGAGGAGGTCGTGGTCACCGGCTCCTTCATTCGCGGCACGCCCGAGGATGCGGCGCTGCCGGTCGATGTGCTGACAGCAGATGAACTGCAGAAGAGCGGCACGCCGACGATCAAGGACCTGATCAAGACGCTCGGCGTGTCGAGCGGCACCGACGGCGAGACCAATCAGTTCGCGTCCAACGGCCTCGAAGGCCTGAGCAATGTGAACCTTCGCGGCCTCGGCCCGGCGCGCACCCTGGTGCTGCTGAACGGCCGCCGCATGGTGTCCGCGCCCTACGGCATCGCCGAGAGCGCCCAGACCTTCGTGGACACCAACCTGATCCCCGCTGCGGCGATCGGGCGCATCGAGATCCTGAAGGACGGTGCGGCCGCCCTTTACGGGTCTGACGCCATTGCGGGCGTCGTGAACTTCATCACCAACCGCCGGCTCTCCGGGCTTGTCGCCAGCGCCAATTACTCGACCTTTGACGGCTCCGACGGCGAGTGGAACGCCTCCCTGGCCTATGGCTGGCAGGGCGACAACACCAGCTGGGTGACGACCGTCGGATACAATTTCCGGTCCGAGACCAGCTTCAACGACGTCGACGTCGCCAAGGTGTCGTTCGCCGAGAATCCCCAGTCCGGCTATTCCGGAATCGGTAATCCCGGGCGGATCTTGAACGCGCTGCCGGTCGGCGCGTCCGCTCCGGGCACCCTCAACGTCATCGATCCCGGCTGCACCAATGTGGGCGGCACGATCGCCAATGGCGCGTGCCAGTTCCGCTTCATTCCGTTCGACAATCTCGTCGAGGAGGAGACCCGGTACCAGATCTTCTCCGAGCTTAACCACCGGTTCGACAACGGCGTGGAAGCCCATGTCGAGATCCTGTACGCGAATACCGACGTTCCGAAGTGGAAGACCTCGCCCTCCTATCCGCCCCAGCGGCCGGTCATCGTCGTTCCGACGTCGCACCCGGGCTTCCAGGCCCTCCTCGGTCAGTTCCCCTCGCTCGCCACTGCGAACCCCTGGCTCGCCACGGCGCCGGCGGTGCTCTGGACAGGGCGCTCCTTCGGCTGGAGCGGCTTCCCCGGCAGCGGCGGCGGCGCGCAGGTGGGCAGCCGCTCCTACGAGGCCTATCGGATCTCGGCCGGCCTGAAGGGCGAGTTCGAGAACGGCTGGGGCTGGGATCTCGCCTTCACCCACATGGAGGACGTCGGCAAGCGCTCGACCAACGACACCTTCGTGGACCGCTTCAACCGCGCCCTCGGCGGTCTCGGGGGCCCGAACTGCACCGGAACGACCCCCGGGGCTAACGGATGCCTGTTCTACAACCCCTTCTCCACCGCCATCAAGCAGGGCGCCTTCTCATCGGCTCCGAACCCCAACTTCGTCGCGTCAGTCGAGAACTCACCGGCGCTCGCCAACTGGCTTGTCGGCGCCTCCGCCACTGAGGCCACCACCAAGGTCACGGTGTTTGACGCGGTCGTGGACGGCGAAACCGGCTTCGAGCTCGGCGGCGGGAATGTGGCCTTCGCGCTGGGCTTCCAGTACCGGACCGACGCTTACGCCCTTGATCCGAATGACAATGCCGACTTCACAAAGAATCCGTGCGCCGTCCCCGGCCAGACCAACTGCACGTCGAAGACCGGCGTGTTCGGGTTCCTCGCTCCAACGACTCCGGCCGATGTCGACCGCAACGTGTGGGGTGTCTTCACCGAGCTGAACCTTCCGTTCTCGGAGCAGTTCGAGGGCCAGCTGGCCGTTCGCCATGAGGACTATGGCGGAAGCATCGGGTCGACGACCAACCCGAAGCTTTCGTTGCGCTATGAAGTTACTGAAGACCTGGTGCTGCGGGGGTCGGCCGGCACGACGTTCCGTGGACCCTCCCTGAACCAGCTCAGCGGCCAGTTCACGTCCCTGGCCTTCGTGGCGCAGGCTAGTGCGTTCAAGGCGATCGACACCTTCGGCAATCCGGGTCTGGATCCGGAAACGGCCACGACCTTCAACGTCGGCGCTGTCTTCAACCGGGGTGACTTCAAGGGTTCGATCGATTTCTGGAGCTTCGACTTCAAGGATCCGATCATCGTTGAGCCCTTCGGTCCGCTGTTGGCCAATGTTCTCGCCAATCCGACCGGGTCCCCGTTCGCGAACCGGGTCACGTTCTCGGCCAATCCGCCGACGGCCGCGACCTTCGAGCGCATTCGCGTCAACATCGCCAATGGCCCCGACGTGAACACCCGCGGCATCGACGTCTCCGCAGAGTACGCCATTCCGGATGTGCTTGGGGGCGCTGCTGTCACCTTCGGCGGCGACATGAGCTATGTGCTGGAGTACAAGGTGGATGCGCTCGTGATTGATGGCGTGCGCATCGCCGCGCCATTCGACGCGGTCGGACGCTTCAACCGGACGGCCCCCTATATTCGGCCGATGCCGCAGTGGAAGGCCAACGGCTTCATCGAGTACTCCCGCGACCAGCACAACCTGCGCTGGGTCGCCCGCTACGTCACGGACTACAAGGATGAGCGCGGCGATCTCCCGTCCGCGGCGGCCGGCAACATCTTCCTGGCCGCGCCCGTGCTGGACCGGGGTCGGACCATCGACTCCAGCCTGCAGCAGGACCTCCACTATCGCTGGAAGGGCGACAATGACCTGACCATCACCGCCTCAGTCATCGACGTGTTTGACGAGGGCGCCCCGTTCGCCCGCTTCGAGACGAACTTCGACCCCTATACGGGTCGAGCCTTCGGGCGGACGTTCAAGGTCGGCGTCTCGAAGAAGTTCGGCGGCTTCTAGGTCGATCCGAAGACGGAAAAGTGAGAGGAGCGGCGTTCTGCGCCGCTCCTTTTTCTTTGCTCCATACGGATTCAAACTGAGCTTCATGACCGCATGCAGCGCTATGCACCCCCCGCCGAGTTGGACCAGACGCCCGAGTTGTCAGCAGGCAAACTCCGCAACTGCCTTCGTGGCGTGCAGCCTGAGATGACGGGACTCTCGGAGACCGATCGTCCGGAATTGTTGCAAAAATGTCATAGCGATCCCCGCCGGGGCAGATTATCACCGAGCCGCTACCGTCGGGCACTTCAGGCAATCAGGCCTCCGGCGAGAGGAGAGATACACCATGAAGAGGCTCTACTTTTCCGGTGCTTCGGCCGTCGCTGTCGCCGCCGGCCTGATGGCCGCAGGCGCCGCGCAGGCGCAGGACAACGCCCCCAACTATGTCGATGAGGTTGTGGTCACCGCCCAGCTCCGCGAGCAGAGCCTTCAGGACGTGCCGATCGTGGTCACTTCGGTCAGCGCGCAACAGCTTCAGGACGCCGGCATCCGCGACATCAAGGATCTCACCATCGTCACCCCGGGCCTCACCGTGACCTCGACGTCGAGCGCCGCCGTCACGACGGCGCGGATTCGCGGCATCGGCACGGTCGGCGACAACGCCGGCCTTGAGTCGTCTGTCGGCATCGTGATCGATGGCGTCTACCGGCCCCGTAACGGCGTCGCCTTCACCGACCTGGGCGAACCCGACCGGATCGAGGTGCTGAAAGGGCCGCAGGGCACCCTGTTCGGCAAGAACACCACCGCTGGCGTGATCAACGTCATCACCAAGCGGCCGACTTTCAATTTGAGTGCGGTTTCCGAAGCGACCGTATCCAACCTCGACGGCTTCGGCGGGTCCGTGTCGCTGAACGGCCCGCTGGTCGAAGACGCAGTCGCCGCCCGCCTGTTCGTCGCCGCGCGGGGTCGCGACGGCTACTACAACAGCGTCAATCAGCCCAACAATAACAACCAGAATTTTTACACCGGGCGCCTGCAGGTTCTGTTTACTCCGTCGCCTGATCTCGATGTCAATGTCGCGATCGATTACACCAAGCGTGATGAGCGCTGCTGTGGTGCTGTGCAAATCTTGAACGGGGGCACTGCGGCTCTCATCGGCGCCCTGGCCCCGGCGGGAGCCGGCCTCTCCAACCCGGTCGATCCGGCCAGCTTCCGTGACTACGGGAACCGCAGCTTCCGGAAGGAGATCACCGACAAGGGGATCTCTGTGCAGACTGACTGGACCACGCCCTGGTTCGACGGTGCCAAGCTGACCTCGGTCACCGCCTACCGCGAATGGCGTCAGGCCGGTGGCGGCGATGTCGACTGGACGGGGGCGGACATCGCTTACACGCCGGGCTTCGAAGGTCCGGACCCGGCCTTCCTCGGCTTCAAGACCTTCACCCAGGAAGTTCGCCTGGCGGGGAAGACGGACAAGGTTAACTGGCTGGTCGGCGCCTTCTACTCGCGGGAGGACCTGGACTCGCTCGTGCGAACTGTGACCTACGGGACGCAGTGGGAGCCCTTCCTCAGCGGGTTGCTTGGCGGGCAGTTGCCGCTTTTCACCGGTCAGCCGGCTACGGGCCAGGTCTACCGGCCCGGGCAGGGTCAGAAGGACACTTACGCCCAGGAGCAGGAGGGCTTTGCGCTCTTCACCAACAACAGCATCCAGGTGACCGACGCCCTCGAACTGACGATCGGCGCCCGCTACACCTGGGAAGACAAGTCGCTGAACAGCTTCTGGAGCAATACGGACGGCGCGATCGGCTGTACGACGGCGCTGGCCCGGGCCCAGGCCATAGGCGGGCCGATCCCGGCCAACGGCTCCCTGATCCGCCCCGGCGGACTGCTCGCCGGCGGATACGGATTGCTCTGTCTGGCGGCTCACAATCCGCGCTTCGGTCAGATCGGCAAGAACGCCCAGTCTCTGGACGAGCAGGAGTTCACCGGCACCGTGAAGGCGGCCTACCGCCTGAATGAGCAGGTGATGGCCTACGCCTCCTACGCGCGCGGCTACAAGGCGGGCGGCTTCAACCTGGACCGGATCGCGACGACGACCCAGACCGTCGCCGGTCAGGCGACCGCCCCTGTTCTCGACACGCGATTTGCCCGGGAACTCGTCGATTCCTACGAGCTCGGCCTGAAGAACACCCTTTTTGACCGGTCGCTGCTTCTGAACGCCACGGTGTTCTATCAGGACTACCAGGACTTCCAGCTCAACGCCTTCAACGGGCTGGTGTTCACAGTCACCTCGGTGCCGGAGGTGGTCTCCCAGGGTGCGGACGTGGACTTCCTGTGGTTCACACCCGTCGACGGGCTGACGGTGAACGGCGGCGTCACCTACGCCGAGACGGCCTACGCCAAGTCGACCCCCGTCGCCCTAGGGGCCAGGCTGGCGGGCACCCGCCTGTCGCTGGCGCCGCTGTGGTCGGGCTCCCTGGCCTTCAGCTACGAAACCAACCTGACCGATGATCTGGTCGGCAAGGTGGCGCTCAACGCCAAGAGCGTCTCGTCCTACAACACGGGCTCCGACCTGGCCCCGGTCAAGACCCAGCCGGGCTTCACCACCGTGAACGCCCGTCTGGGCCTCGGCTCGCAGGACAAGCGCTGGGCGGTGGAGGCCTGGGCGCAGAACCTGTTCGATGAGACCTACTACCAGGTCGCCTTTGACGCGCCGGTCCAGCCAGGTTCGTTCAATGCGTTCCTCGGCCAGCCGAGGACCTACGGGCTGACCCTGCGCTACAGCTACTGATCGCCTCTCCTGAGGCGTCCAGTGCGCCGCTCCCCGGAAACGGGGGGCGGCGTTTTCTTTGGGCGCTCCGAAGCCGGCGCGCGCGTTGACACCTTCCCGGGGCGGCCTCAGGATACCGGCCCATCAAAAAGGCCGGAACCAGATCCGGCGGCCAGGGCAGGGAGGCCGACATGGCGGACGGTGAAATCCAGATGAAGGCGAAGTTCCACGCCATGCTCGACGGGACGGCCGAGGACTGGGCGGCCATCAGCCAGGCCGGAGCCCCCTTCAACCGCGAATTCCCCAACCGGCTCATCGCCCACCTGAAAATGCTCGAGGAAGACGCCGGCGGCTTCGCCGTGACGCGCCTGGAGCATTCCCTGCAGACCGCCTCCCGCGCCCACCGCGACGGCCGGGATGAGGAGTATGTGGTCTGCGCCCTGCTGCACGACGTG
>JBJTFE010000134.1:0-14740 GCA_046093265.1 Phenylobacterium sp.
CGGCTGGTGCGCGGCGCCCAGGACGCCCCGGCGGCCCTCGCCGCCGAATAGGCCCGGCGGGCTCTCTTCCGCCCCTTCGCAGCCGCAGCGGGGCGGGCGATAGAGGGGCATGTCCGACGATTCGCTTCAGGAGGCGCAGGAGATCCTGCGCCGTGTCTTCGGGCACGCCGGCTTCCGGGGCCTGCAGGCGCCGGTGATCGGCGAGATCCTGGCCAGCCGGTCGGCCCTGGCCGTCCTGCCCACCGGCGGCGGCAAGAGCGTCTGCTATCAGATCCCCGCCCTGCTGCGGCCTGGCCTGGGCCTTGTGGTCAGCCCCCTCATCGCCCTGATGGCCGACCAGGTGGCGGGCCTGGTCCAGGCCGGGGTCGCCGCCGCGCGGCTGGACTCCCTCACCGCGCCGGAGGACCGCGCCGCGACCTGGGCGCGGATCGACGCCGGGACCCTGGACCTGCTCTACGTCTCCCCCGAGGGCCTGCTCCAGCCCTGGATGCTGGAACGGCTGTCGCAGGTTTCCCTGTCGGTCATCGCCATCGACGAGGCCCACTGCGTCAGCCAGTGGGGCCATGACTTCCGCCCCGAATACAGGCTGCTGGGACGCCTGGCCGAGGTCTTCCCCGGGGTTCCGCGCCTGGCCGTCACCGCCACCGCCGACGCCCGGACCCGTCAGGACATCCGCGAAGGGCTGAGGCTGGAGGGGGCCCGGGAATTCGTCGCCTCCTTCGACCGGCCCGAGCTGGTCCTCTCCGCCGAGCGCAAGGCGGGGACCGGGCGCAAGCGGGTGCTGGAGCTCGTCTCGGCCCGGCGCGACCGGCCGGGGGTGATCTACGCCGGCTCCCGGGACGGGACCGAGGCCCTCGCCGCCGAGCTCTGCGCCGCCGGCCTGCCCGCCATGGCCTACCACGCCGGCCTGGACCGGGAGGTGCGCGAACGCCGCCTGGCGGGGTTCCTGGCCTCCGACGACGCCGTCATGGTCGCCACCATCGCCTTCGGCATGGGGGTGGACAAGCCCGACGTCCGCTATGTCATCCACGCCGATCCGCCCGCCTCCATCGAGGCCTACTGGCAGGAGGTGGGCCGCGCCGGGCGCGACGGCGAGCCGGCCGAGGGGATCACCCTCTACGGCGCCTCGGACATGGCCTGGGCCCTGCGCCGGCTGGAGGGGCAGGCCCTCTCCGACGAGGTGCGCGCGGTGCAGGCGCGCAAGGTCCGCCAGCTCTACGCCCTGCTGGACGGGGGCGCCTGCCGCACGGCGGCGGTCCGCCGCTATTTCGGCGAGGAGGGGGTGGCCGACTGCGGCCGCTGCGACAACTGTCTGAGTCCGCCGAAGGCCGAGGACCTGACCCTGCAGGCCCAGAAGGTCTTGTCCGCCGCCCACCGTCTGAACGGTCGGTATGGCCGCGGCCGTCTGGTGGAGCACCTCCTCGGCAAGACCCGGGAGCCCTCGGCCTTCGAGGCGGCCTTGAGCACCTTCGGGGTGGGCGCCGAGCTGCCGGCAGGCGCCTGGCGGGGCCTGATCGACCAACTGATCTTCGATGGCCTCCTGCGCGAGGACCCGAACGAGGGCCGGCCCCTCATCACCCTCGGCGACGGAGATGCGGTGCGCGCGGTCTACCGGGGGGAGCGACGGGTGGAGGGACGCCTGCCGCAGCGTCACCCCGACGGGTCCCGCGACGCGGGCGCGACGCCCGCACGACGCCGGCGCGACGGTCCCGGGACGGATTTCGAGGGCGATCCGCAGCTCTTCGCCGCCCTGCGCGCCTGGCGCCGGGCCGAGGCGGTCCGCCAGAAGGCGCCCCCCTACGTCATCTTCAGCGACCGCACCCTGGCGGAGATCGCGACAGCCCGCCCGGCCGATTCAGCGGCCCTGTCCCGGGTCAGCGGCGTGGGCGAGACCAAGCTCGCCCGCTATGGCCCCGCCGTCCTGGCCCTGGTGGCCGGCGCCCCGGTGGACTGAGGCTCAGAAGCGCAGCCGCACCCCCACCGAGCCGGTCCGCGGCGCCCCCGGCTGGACCCACAGGGTGGCGAAGCTGTTGGTGTAATAGGTCTCGTCAAAGAGGTTCTGCACCTCCCCGAAGACCTCCACACGCTCCGTGGCCCGCCAGGCGCCGAACAGCCGGACCAGGGTGTAGGCGGGCAACTCGAACTTCGTCGCGGTCTCGCCCAGCCGCTCGCCCACATGCTGGACGCCGGCGCCAAGACGGACCTCGGTCTCTCCGAGATCGAAGTCCCTGGCGAGCTGGGCGTTCAGGCTATGGCGCGGCACATTGATGAGCCGGTCTCCCTTGCGGATCTGCAGGGAGAAGTTGGGATCCAGGACATCCGACCGGGCCTCGGCCTCGACATAGGCATAGGACAGGAGGGCCTCGACCCCGCCCGGGAGGCGGCCGTTCAGGTCGAACTCCAGCCCCTGGCTGCCGGCCTTGCCGATGGGCAGTGAAAAGCCCGGATTGGCCGGGTCAGCGGCGAGAACCTGGCTCTTTCGCATCGAGAAGTAGGCGAGGGTTCCGGACAGGTCGCCCTCCAGGAGGGTGAAGCGCAGGCCCGCCTCGAAGGCCCGGCTGATCTCGGGGTCAAAGATTTCACCCTTCGCCGTCGCGCCGATGTTGGAACGGAAACCCTCGCCATAAGCCGCGAAGAGCGAAAGAGACGGCGTCGCGGTCCAGACCAGCCCCACCTGCGGGCTGAGGCGGCTCTCCGAGCGGCTCCGGGACACGCCCGTCGCCCGGTTGACGCTCTCCAGGGAGAAGTCGTCATAGCGGACGCCGAGCCGGATCTGCAGGGCGTCCGAAAGGCTGATCTGGTCCTGCAGATAGAGGCCGGCGGCCTCCTGGACGTCCAGCCGGTTGGTCTGGGGGCCGGGCGCCGGAAGGGGGAAGCGGCCATAGACCGGCTTCAGGACGTCGATCACATTCGCCGCCTGGTCGGAGGGATTGCCGCTCACCGCCGCCGGGCGGAACCGCAGCAAGAGCAGGCTGTTCTCAAACCGGTCGAAGTCGGCCCCGACGAGGAGGCGGTGCCTGACCCCCAGGGCCTGGAAGTCGCCGGACACCTCGCCCCTCAGTACCCTGTGGTCGGCCTCGTAATCCCGGAAACGCCTCTGGCGGGAGAGGGACTTGCCGTCGACGTTCAGCTTCTGCCGGGAGGCGGCGAGCTCGGCCTCGGTGGAGAAGCCCGTCAGGTCTGTCGTGCGGAAACCCGCGCCCAGGAGCAGGCTCCAGGCGGGGCTGAAGTCGTGCTGGATCTCCAGCTGCTGGCCGGTCGCGTCGGCCTTGATGGGGCCGTCGCCGGGCTCGCCCAGGAAGGTCCGGCGGTCCACCTTGCCGAGGACGCCGCCGATGGCCGGGACGCCGCGGTCGAAGGGCGCCTTCTGGCGGGTGACCTCGAGGTCGTAGGTGACGGTCGTGTCCTCGCCCAGCCGGAATCCGAAGGAGGGCAGGAAGCCGTAGCGCTCGGTGTTGACCGTCCGCCGGAAGCTTTCGGCCTCCTCGTAGAAGCCGATCAGCCGGGCGCCGACGACCTCGCCCGCCGCCAGGTTCACGTCGGCATCCGCCCGGCGGGCGTTGAAGGCGCCGAGGCTGGCGCTGAAGTCGCCCCCGGTCTCGCCGAACCGGGCCTTGCGGGTGACGATATTCACCGTGCCCCCAGGCTCTCCGCGGCCGAAGAGGGCGGCGTTCGGCCCCTTGAGGATCTCGATGCGCTCGACGCCGGCGACGTCCCTCGGGCCGCCGAAACCGCGCCCGCCGTTGAAGCCGTTCACGAGATAGCCGCTGGGCAGGTTCTCGTCCCCGGCGAAGCCGCGCACCGCATAGGCGTCCCAGAGGCCGCCGAAATTGTTCTGCCTGGCGACCCCGGCGTTGAGGTCGAGGGCCTCCGTCAGGCCGGTGATGTTGTTGTCCTGCAGGGTGCGCTGCGAGATGACCACCAGACTCTGGGGGGTTTCCTCCGGCGTGAACTGGCCGCGATAGGCCTGTCTCTGCCCGGTCACCACGACCTCGGAGACGCTGCTGGCGACTTCCGCAAGGGCCGGACCGGACAGGCAGGCGAGGCTCGCCGAGAGGAAGAGGATCGACCTGGACGCTGAGTTCACCTGAGGCCCCAGAAAATGTTACAGTGTAGCATTGAGCCTCATAGCCTTGGCGCTCGCCTTGTCAATGCAATGTTATAACGTGATTGACAGGTCGGCGGCGGCGGGAGAACAGACTGACATGCCGCCGCCCTCCTCCGCCGCCCCCGCCATCGAGATCCGCGACCTGTGCGTGAACAGGGGCGGAGCCCAGGTCCTGAAGAGCCTGCACCTCACGGTGAACCCCGGGGAGGTCTACGCCCTGCTGGGCGGGAACGGAGCCGGCAAGTCGACGACTCTCGCCGTGCTCATGGGCTTCCTGCGGCCGACATCCGGAACGGCGCGGGTCACGGGCCTCGATGCGGTCAGCGAGGCCGAGGCCGTCCGGGGACGGATCGGCTACCTTCCGGAGACCGTCGCCCTCTACGAGACCCTCTCCGCCTACGAGAACATCGCCTACTTCCTGGGGCTCTCGGGGGCGCGGCCGACCCGGCCGGAAATGGACGCCGCCCTCGACGCCGCGGGCCTCCAGGCCGAAGCCCGGGCGCGGCGAACCGCAGGCTTCTCGAAGGGCATGAGACAAAAGGTCGCCATCGCCATGGCCCTCCTGCGCGAAGCGCCGGTCCTTCTGCTCGACGAACCCACGACAGGGCTCGACCCCGTCGCCGCTGCGGACTTCAATCGCCTGGTGTCCGGTTTGCGGGATCGGGGGACGGCGATCCTCATGGTGACCCATGACCTCCTGGGCGCCGCGGACTGCGCCGACCGCATTGGTCTCCTGGCGGGCGGCGTCATCGTGGAGGAGGCCCGGACCCAGGGCGAGCTGGACCTTCTGGGCCTGCATCGCCGCCTCGGCGCGGCGACAACGGGATGAGCCCGATCCTGCGCATCGCAGCCAATGAGCTGCGCCTGCTGGCCCGGACCCGGGTGGCGCAGATCGCCGTCGCCCTGGTGGTCGCCCTGTCCGCGGTCGCCGCCCTGACCGCCATCTCCCAGGGCCGGGAAAGCCAGGAAATCCGGAGCCGTTTCCAGGCTCAGGCGGACCGCGAATTTGACGGGCAACCGGCCCGCCATCCGCACCGGATGGTGCACTACGGGCATTTCGTCTTCCGTCCCCTGCCCGCTCTGGCGGGCTTCGACCCCGGCGTCGACGCCTTCACCGGCTCCACCCTGTTCCTGGAGGGCCACAGGCAGAACAGCGCCAACTTCGGGGATGTGCGCCAGTCTTCCCTGCTCGTCCGCTTCGGCCAGCTGACCCCGGCCTTCGTCATCCAGGCGCTCGGTCCACTGGTTCTGATCTTCATCGGCTTCGGGGCCCTGGCCCGGGAGAGGGAGTCCGGCCTCCTCAGGCTGCACCTCGCCCAGGGCGTCGGCGCCCGGCGGGTGCTGGCCGGCAAGGTCGTCGCCCTCGCGGCCGTGGCGGGTCTGATCCTGGCTCCGGCGCTCCTGGCCCTGGTCTGGCTCGTCGGGTTCGGAGGCGCGCCGGCGTCCGCCGCCGCCATGCTGGCGGGCGGGTACGCCGTCTATCTCCTGATCTGGGTTCTGATTGCGACGTCAGTGTCCGCCCTGGCGCCGAGCAGCCGCAGCGCCCTGGCCCTGCTGGTCGCGGGGTGGGCCGTTTCCGTAGTCCTCGCGCCGCGCCTCGCGACGGACATCGCCCTGGCGTCTGCGCCCCAGGCGAGCCGGCTGGAGACGGATATCGCCATCCAGCGGGACCTGAAGATGATCGGCGACAGCCATAACCCCGACGATCCCCACTTCAACGCCTTCCGGGCGTCGGTCCTGAAGTCCTATGGCGTCTCGCGCGTCGAGGACCTGCCGGTGAACTACCGCGGCCTCATCGCCATGGAAGGAGAGCGCCTCACCTCGGCCCTCTTCGACCGCTACGCCCAGCGCCAGTTCGCCGGCCAGCGCGAGCAGTCGAGGCTGGCTCTGACTCTGGGCCTTATCAGCCCGACCCTGGCGGTGCAGAGCCTGTCGATGGCCGCCTCGGGAACGGACCTGGAGGGACATCGCCGCTTTCTGCAGCAGGCTGAGGCCTATCGGTTCACGATCGTCCAGAGGCTGAACCGCCTGCAGGCGGAGGCGCTGACCTTTTCCGACGACACCAACCGAAACCGGGACCCGGAAGCCGGGCGCAGGGTCCGGATCGACCCTGGCGCATGGCGGCGGACGCCGGACTTCGTCTATCGGCCGGCTTCCACCGCCGAGGCGATGGCCGCCGCCCTTCCCGGACTCGCCCTTCTGGGCCTGTGGGCGGGACTCGCAGGCGGCCTGGCCTGGAGCGCAGGCCGGCGGCTGGAACGGGAGACGGCGTGATGCGCCCCGGTCAGGAGCTGCGCCTCTTCGTCCGGCAGAGACTGGCGGTCCCCACCCTGGTGCTGCTGGCGCTCCTGTCGACCGTGAGCGTCGCCGCTGGGCTGTGGGAAGTCCGCCGCCAGGCAGAGACCATCGCCCGGATCCAGCCGCTTCAGGCGGAGGAGGAGAAGGCGGTTTCGGCCTGGGTCTCCAGGGAGGGCGACGCCGGCAACGCCGCCTACTACACCTTTCATGCGACATGGGACCCGCCATCGGCGCTCGCCTTCGCCGCCCTGGGTCAGCGCGACGTCGCCCCCTATGTTCTCCGGGTCCGGACCCTGGCGCTCGAGAGCCAGATCCATGAGGGCGAGGCCTACAACGCCGAGCTGGCCTTGTCCGGCCGGTTCGACTGGGCCTTCGTCGCGACCTTCCTGGCCCCGCTGATCCTGATCGTCCTCCTGCACGACCTAGTGTCGGGCGAGCGGGAGGCCGGCCGGCTTCAGGCCCTGCAGGCGGCGGGCGGGTCGACCGGTCTCTGGCTGGGACGCACCGGCCTTCGCCTGGGCCTGGCCCTCGTCGCGCTGGGGGCGCCCTTTGCGGCAGGCGCCTGGATTTCGGGGGCCGGCGCCGGGGTCAGCCTGGCGGCCCTGGGGGCGACGGCGCTCTATCTCGCCTTCTGGGCCCTGGTCTGCCTTGGCGTGGGCGCCCTGGGACGGAGCTCGGTGGCGAACGGAGCCCTGCTGGCGGCGACCTGGGTCGCCCTGACCCTGGTCCTGCCCGCCCTGGCGCATCTCCTGATCAACACCGCCATTCCCGTCCGACAGGGGGTGGAGCTCACCCTCGCCCAGCGCGAGGCTGTCCACGCCGGCTGGGACAAGCCCAAGGACGCCACCCTCAACGCCTTCTTCGCCGCTCACCCGGAGTGGCGGGACACGCCGCCGGTCCTCACGGGATTCCACTGGAAGTGGTACTACGCCTTCCAGCACCTCGGGGACCTGAGCGTCGCAGACCAGGTCGCCGCCTATCGCCGCGGTCTCGAGGCGCGGGACGCCTGGACCGCGAGGGCGGGATGGCTCCTGCCGGCCGTGGGGCTCCAGACCACTCTGCACCGGATGGCGGAAACGGACCTTGCGGCCCAGCTCGCCTACCAGGACCGGATCCGGGCCTTCCACGAGCGGCTCCGGCGGTTCTACTACCCCTACATCTTCAACGAGACGCCGTTCCGCGAGGGTGACTTCGCCAAGGCCCCCCGCTGGGCGGAAGACGGCTGATCAGACGTCGACCTCGGCGTCGAGGGCGTTGTCCTGGATGAATTCGCGACGCGGCTCGACCAGGTCGCCCATCAGGCGGGTGAACATGTCGTCGGCGTCATCGGCGTGGGCGACGCGGACCTGGAGCAGGGTGCGGGCCTCGGCGTCCAGGGTGGTCTCCCAGAGCTGCTCGGGGTTCATCTCGCCCAGCCCCTTGTAACGCTGGATGGTCAGGCCCCGGCGGCCGGCCTCCATGATGGCGGCGGTGAGGTCGAGGGGGCCGCGGACGCGGGTCGTTCGGTCCCTGCGGGTGAAGACGGCCGGACCGGAGAAGGGCTCGGCCAGGGCCTGGGCGCGCTCGGCCAGGCGGCGGGCGTCGGCGGCGCCCATCAGGAGGTCGTCGAGGACCACGCGCTCGGTCACGCCCCGCCGACGCCGGGAGAAGGCGAAGCCGCCGGCCGGCGCGGCCTCTCCGGACCAGGGGCCATCGCCCTCCTCGGCGTAGAGGTCGAGGCGGCGGGCGGCGGCGGCTGGATCCCCGTCCTCGCCGAACAGGCCGGCGAGGGCCGCCTGCTCGATGGCGAAGGCCGGCGCCCGTGCGGTGAGCCGCTCGATGTTGGCCCGGGCCGCCCGGGAGGCCTGGACGAGGTTCAGGAGATCCTGGCCAGTGAGGCGCTCGCCGGAAGCGAGGTCCAGGGTCGCCCCGTCCACACCCTCTTCGGTGAGGTAGACCTCCAGCTCGGCGTCGTCTTTGAGGTAACGCGAGGACCGGCCCTTGGCGGCTTTGTAGAGGGGCGGCTGGGCGATGTAGAGGTAGCCCCGCTCGATCACCTCCGGCATCTGCCGGTAAAAGAAGGTCAGCAGCAGGGTCCGGATATGGGCGCCGTCGACGTCGGCGTCCGTCATGATGACGATCTTGTGGTAGCGGATCTTGTCGATGTTGAAATCGTCCCGGCCGATGCCGGCGCCGAGGGCGGTGATCAGGGTGCCGATCTGGTCGGAGCCCAGCATCCGGTCGAACCGGGCCCGCTCGACGTTGAGGATCTTGCCGCGCAGGGGCAGGACGGCCTGGTTCTCGCGGTTGCGCGCCTGTTTGGCCGAACCGCCGGCGGAGTCCCCCTCGACCAGGAAGATTTCGGACTTGGCCGGGTCCTTCTCCTGGCAGTCGGCGAGCTTGCCGGGCAGGGAGGTGATGTCGAGGGCCGACTTGCGCCGGGTCAGCTCCCGAGCCTTGCGCGCCGCCTCGCGGGCGGCGGCGGCCTCGGCGATCTTCTGGACGATCATCCGACCCTCGGCGGGATGCTCCTCGAACCAGGTGGCGAGACCCTCGCCCACCAGGCCCTCGACGGCCGGGCGGACCTCGGAGGAGACCAGCTTGTCCTTGGTCTGCGAGGAAAACTTGGGGTCCGGCACCTTGACCGAGAGCACGCAGGTCAGGCCCTCGCGGGCATCCTCGCCCGACAGGCTGACCTTCTCGCGCTTGGCCGCCCCGCTGCTCTCCGCATAGCTCGAGATGACCCGGGTCAGGGCCGAGCGGAAGGCCGCCAGGTGCGTGCCGCCGTCCCTCTGCGGGATGTTGTTCGTGAAGCAGAGGACGTTCTCGTGGTAGCCGTCGTTCCACCAGAGGGACAGGTCCAGCTCGACATTGTCGCGCCGGCCGCGGACCACGATGGGCGCCTTCATGAGGGAGGACTTGGCCTTGTCGAGGTGGCGCACAAAGGCCTCCACCCCGCCCTCGTAGTGCAGGATCTCTTCCCAGGGCTCGGCCTCGCGGTTGTCGCGCAGGCGGATGTGGACCCCGGAATTCAGAAAGGCGAGTTCGCGCAGGCGGTGCTCGAGGGTGCGCCGGTCGAACTCGATGAAGGCGAAGGTATCCCGGGAGGGCAGGAAGGTGACCTCCGTCCCGGTCAGGGGCTCCCCCGACGCCCGCAGGGGCGAGGCGCCGGTCACGGCCAGGGGCGAGACCGCATCGCCGCGGCGGAACATCATCTCGTGGGCGCGGCCGCCCCGGTGAACGGTCAGCTTCAGCCAGTCGGAGAGGGCGTTGACGACGGAGACGCCCACGCCGTGGAGGCCGCCCGAGACCTTGTAGGCGTTCTGGTCGAATTTCCCGCCGGCGTGCAGCTGGGTCATGATGACCTCGGCGGCCGAGACGCCCTCGCCCTCGTGGATGTCCGTGGGGATGCCCCGCCCGTCATCGGTGACGGTGCCGGAGCCGTCGGCGTTGAGGATGACTTCGACCCGCGTTGCGTGGCCGGCCAGGGCCTCGTCGATGGCGTTGTCGACCACCTCGTAGACCATGTGATGCAGGCCGGAGCCGTCGTCGGTGTCGCCAATGTACATCCCCGGCCGCTTGCGCACGGCGTCCAGCCCCTTCAGGACCTTGATGGACTCCGCGCCATAGGCGGTGGCGGCCTCTTCCGGCGTTTCGGGGGTTCCGGCGGGGGTGTCTTCGGGAATCTGGGATTCGTCGGTCATGGGGTGTCCGCAACAGCCAGCCGGGAGCCCTCGACCCGGAGCCTGAGGGCACGACCCGCAAGCTCTTCGAAGAGAGGCTCGTCCGTGCCGGTCAGGAAGGCCTGAAGCCCGAGCGCCTCGATTTCGTCGAACAGCGCGGCCCGCCGACGGCGGTCCAGATGCGCTGCGACCTCATCCAGCAACACTACAGGGGCCGGCGCTGATTCGGCACGGGAAAGACGCGCGGCCTGGGCCAGAATGAGGTTCAGAACCAGGGCCTTCTGCTCCCCTGTGGAACATTCGGCGGCGGGCCTGCCGCGCTCGGCGTGAATCACCGACAGATCGCCCCGGTGCGGACCCGTGAGGGATCGCCCGGCGGCGGCGTCCCGGCCCCGGGCGGCGGAGAGGGCGGCGGCCAGGGCGCCCTCCAGGACCGATCCGGCTTCACCACCCGCGGCGCGACGCTCCCACTCGCCAAGGGGCGCGATCCGGGCCTGGGGGAAGGGTCTGTCCCCCCGGGCGTCGATCTCGGACTGGAGCGCGAGGAGGGTCCGGGCCCGGGCCTCGGCCAGGCGGGCGCCGCTCCGGGCCAGGCGCGCCTCCAGGGCGTCAAGCCAGACGGGGTCGGCAGGCCCGTCGGTCAGCAGGCGCAGGCGTTCGCGCAGGGCCTTCTCGTAGGCCTGGGCCTGGGCCGCGTGGGCGGGCTCGGCGGCGAAGACCAGCCGGTCGAGAAAGCGGCGGCGTTCGCCCGCCGCCTCAAGAAACAGTCGGTCCTGGGCGGGGGTGAGCCAGGCGGGGCGGACCAGGTCTGTCAGCCGGGCCGGGGGAACGGTCTCGCCCTCGAGGCGGACAGACCGGCGCAGCGACCCGGGCGTCTCGATCCCCACGCCCAGCTGGACGGGCTCGTCATCCACCTCCAGCCGGGCGGAAACCGCCCAGGCCCGGCCTGCAGCCTCATCCGGGGCGCGCCGGCCGATCTCGGTCAGGGCGGCGTTACGCAGGCCGCGTCCCGGCGACAGAAGAGAGACCGCCTCCAGAATGTTGGTCTTGCCCGCGCCGTTCGGCCCGGTGAGCACGACGGTGCGCCCATCCAGCGGAATGTCCGCCCGCGCATAGGAGCGGAAGTCGGTAAGGGACAGGCGTGTGAGGACCGAGCGCACAGCCCCAGTCTATAGCCGGTTCGCGGCGGCGGGGTGAGGGCCGATGGCCCCGTCAGACCCGCAGGGGCATCAGGACGTAGCGCACGTCGGCGTCCGTCGGATCCAGCACGAGGGCCGGGTCGTTGGGGCCGCCGAACCGGAATTCGGCCTGGTCGGCGCTGATCTGGTCGGTGACGTCCAGCAGATAGCGGGCGTTGAAGGACAGCTCGAAGGCCTCGCCGTCATAGTCGACTTCGAGCTCCTCGACCGCCTGGCCAGCCTCCATGTTGCGCACGGTCAGGGTCAGTCGACCGGCCTCGATGGACATGCGCACAGAGCGGCTCTTCTCGGCCGAGATGGTGGCCACCCGGTCCACAGCCCGGGCGAAGAGCTGGTTGTCGACCATCATGACCCGGTTGTTGTCCCGGGGGATGACCCGGGCGTAGTCGGGGAAACTGCCGTCGATGACCTTCGAGGTCAGGGCGGCGCCGCCGAAGTCCAGGCGCACCTTCTGCGGGCTGACGGCGAGATCGACATTCTCGCTGGCGTCGTCCAGCAGCCGGCGCGCCTCGCCGATGGTCTTGCGCGGCACGATGACGCCGGGTGCGCCGGCCGCGCCCTCGGGAGCGGGCATCTCGGCCAGGGCCAGGCGGTGGCCGTCCGTGGCCACGGCGCGCAGGCGGGGCAGGCCGCCCTCGGTGACCGTGTGCAGGTAAAGGCCGTTCAGATAGTAGCGCGTCTCCTCGGTGGAGATCGCAAAGCGGGTCCGGTCGATCAGCCGGATCAGGTCATTGGCGTCTACGGACACCCGGCCAGAAAGGCCATCGGAGGACATGACCGGGAAGTCGCCGGCCGGCAGGACGGGAAGGCTGAACCGGGAGCGGCCGGCGGAGACGGCGAGGCGGGGATCCTCCCCGGTCCAGGCCAGGGTGACTTCGGCGCCCTCCGGCAGCTTGCGGGCGATCTCATACAGGGTGTGGGCCGGTGCGGTGATCTGACCGGCCTGTTCGACCCGGGCCTCGGCCTCGTCGACGATCTCCATGTCGAGGTCGGTGGCCGAGAAGCTGAGACGTCCGCGCTCGGCGGCGAGCAGGACATTGGAGAGGATCGGTATGGTGTTCCGGCGCTCCACCGCGCTCTGGACGTGACCCAGGGCTCTCAGCAGGGCGGCGCGCTCGATCGTCAGCTTCATAAGTCGGGTCCGTTGGAGTCCAGAGAGGCGACCGGCCGAACCGAATCCGCCCCGGAAGGTGGACTCCTCACTTTAATCATTTGTCCGGCTTGGGAAAGGGGGCGGACTTCAGGCCCGGGTGTCGAGGCGGGCGCCCGGAGCCTCGCCCCGATCCTCGCCTGAAACCGTTGCGCCGCCGGAGTTCCGGGAGGCGACCACCACCATGGCCGGGCGGACCAGGCGACCAAGGAGTTCATAGCCCGGCTGGAGGCACTGGATCACCGCGCCGGGCGCCATGTCGGCGCTGTCCTGCTCCATCATGGCCTGATGCAGGTGAGGGTCGAACCGGTCGCCGGCGGCGGGGGAGACGGCCTTCAGACCGTTGGACCCGAAGGCGGCCAGAAGGGTCTTCTGGGTCATTTCGACGCCGACCACGAAGTTGCGCACCCCCGGGTCCTCGCCCGCCGGCGGAGCGGCGAGGGCCCGGCCGAGGGTGTCGGCGACGCCGAGCAGGTCCCGGGCGAACTTCTGGATGGCGTAGGCGCGGGCGTCATTCGTCTCGCGCTCGGCCCGGCGACGGATGTTCTCCGCATCGGCCGCATAGCGCAGCACCTGCTCCTTCAGGGCGGCGACCTCGGCGGCCAGGGCCGCCTGCGCGTCGAGGGCGGCGTCGACATCCGGGTCGGCGCCGGCGGCGGTCTCGTCAGGGGAAGGATGATCGGACATGGCTCACTCAACCTCTCTGGCGGGGCTTGACCCGGACCCCCGGTCCCGGCTTCAGACCCCGGCCATCTGCGACAGGACCCGGGCGGTGTAGTCCACGAGGGGAATCACCCGGGCGTAATTCAGCCGGGTCGGGCCGATCACGCCGATCGCCCCGAGCAGCTTCTTCTGGCCTGACATATAGGGCGCCGCAATCACAGCGGAACCGGAAAGCGAGAAGAGCCGCGTCTCGGCGCCGATGAAGATGCGCACGCCCTGGGCCTCGCGCACCCCGTCCAGCAGGCTGATCAGCTGCTCTTTCTGTTCGAGGTCGTCGAACAGCATGCGGACGCGCTCAAGGTCCTCAAGAGTCTCGCGGTCGCCCAGAAGGTTGGCGCGGCCCCGGACGATGAGGGCGCGGTCGCGACCCTCGCCCCCGCCCCAGACGGCGAGGCCCTCCTCGACCAGGCGGGCGGCGGCGGCGTCGAGCTGCCTTCGGGCCTGTTCCAGTTCGAACCGGATGTCCTGACCCGCCTCGACGAGGGTCTTTCCCCGCATCCGGGCGTTGAGGAAGTTGGCGGCTTCCTGCAGGGCGGACGGCGTGACGCCGGCGGCGAGCTGCATCAGCCGGTTCTCGACGACGCCATCCTCGAAGACCACCACGGCCAGGGCCTGGTCGCCGCCGAGGGCCACGAACTCGACGTGCTTGACCCCGGCCTCCCGCACCGGGGCGACGACAATGCCGGCGCCGCCCGCGAGGCCCGAGAGCAGGGCCGAGGCTTCGCTGAGCATGTCCTCGAAGGAACGGCCACGACCAGCGAGGCGCTGCTCGATTTCACGCCGGTCGCTGTCGCCGACGTCGCCGACCTCCATCAGGCCGTCGACAAAAAGACGGAGACCCGCGTGGGTGGGCAGGCGGCCGGCGCTGACGTGCGGCGCGCCCAGGAGGCCCAGCTCTGTGAGGTCCTGCATGGTGTTGCGGATCGAGGCGGGCGAGAGCTGCACGCCGCCCCGGGACAGGGTCCGCGAGCCCACCGGCTCGCCAGTCTCAAGATAGGTCTCGACGACCCGCCGGAAGATGTCGCGGGCGCGGCTGTCAAGCTCAGCGAGGGACGGCCCCCGCGGGAAGAACTGGCCGGTCACGGTCTGGCGATCCCTGTTTCCGGTCGGGCATGGACGCAGGCCCCGACTTACAGGATAAGCACCCACCCCGCCGGCGCAAGGCGCCCCGGGCGGAACCCCGTCTTGCAGAGCGAGCCCGAGCCATGACCGCACACCGCCCCTTCGGCCGCGCCGCCGACAGCCTGAGGACCGTGACCCTGGAGACGGGCGTGAACCGTTACGCCGAGGGCTCTTGCCTGGTGGCCTTCGGCCATACCCGCGTGCTGGTGACCGCCAGCGTCGAGGAGCGGGTCCCGCCCTTCCTGCGCGGACGCGGCCAGGGCTGGGTGACGGCCGAGTACGGGATGCTTCCCCGGGCCACCCACACCCGGGGCCGGCGGGAGGCCGCCGAGGGCAAGCAGTCGGGCCGGACCCAGGAGATCCAGCGGCTGATCGGACGCTCCCTGCGCGCGGTGGTGGACATGGCGGCTTTGGGCGAGCGCCAGATCTCCCTCGACTGCGACGTGATCCAGGCGGACGGCGGCACGCGGACGGCGGC
>JBJTFE010000135.1:0-2021 GCA_046093265.1 Phenylobacterium sp.
CGCCGATGGGGGTGACGGCGCCCAGCCACCTCGGGGCGCCGAAGGCCATGGCGTAGAGGCTCCCGGAGTAGATCGCCGCGCCGGGCAGGAAGAAGGCCGGCGCGAAGCGGGCGCGGTGGGCGCCCATGCCCAGGAAGGCCGCCGAGGCGAAGGTCGCCACGGTGTGCCAGAAGGCGTACTGCGCCCCGGTCCTCAGCCACTCGGCGGCCTTGGGGTCAGAGATCCCGTGCGCGGCGAAGGCGCCCATGGCGATGGCGACGAAGGCGTTGAGGGCGGCCAGGGCGAGCCAGTCCCGGCGTGGAAGCCCCCTCACGCCCAGACGTCCGGCCGCCGCCCCGCCCAGGGCGCCTCGCGCTCCAGCTGGCCCGCCAGGCGGAAGAGGGTGGCCTCGTCGGCATAGCGGGCGGTGAACATCATGCCGACCGGGAGGCCGTCGGCGGTGGTCTCCAGAGGCAGGGACAGGGAGGGCTGGCCCGAGAAGTTGAAGGGTGGGGTGAAGGGGAAGACCTGGCCCTGGCGGCGATTGACCTCCTTCGGCTCCAGGTTGACCGGGTCGATGAAGCCGATCTCCGGCGCCGGGGTCCCCAGCACGGGCGTCAGGTGGACGTCGCGGTCGCGGAAGGCCGCCAGGGTGGCCCGGTTCAGCATGCGCAGCTCCTGCAGGGAGCGCAGGGCCATCTCGCCGGTCACCTTGCGGCCGCCCTTGAGCGAGACCCAGGTCAGGGGCTCCAGCTCGTCGGGCTCGGGCTCTCGGCCCACCTCGTCGATCAGCCGGGCCATGCCGGCGGCGAAGTTGGCGCCCGAGACGGGCCCCCGGGCGGCGTACAGGGCGCGGTAGTCGATGCCCAGGCCCTGCTCCACCACGTCGTGGCCCAGCCGGCGAAGGAGGTCGGCGGTGCGCTCCAGGGCGGCCTGGATCTGCGGGTCGATGGGCCGGCCCGAGGCGGTCTCGGAGGACCAGGTGATGCGCAGCCGCCCGGGCGCGCGGCCCACCTCGTCGAGGAAGGGGCCGGCCTTGGGCGGGGCGGCATAGGGACTGTCCGGCTCGGGCGCGTCGGTGGCGTCCATCATGGCGGCGCTGTCGCGCACGGTGCGGCTGACCACGTGGTCGACCACGAAGCCCGCGGCGTAGTCGAAGCCGTCCGGCAGGTTGGGCACGCGGTCGCGGGTGCCCTTCAGGCCGACCAGGCCGCAGCAGGCGGCGGGGATGCGGATGGAGCCCAGGCCGTCGCTGGCGTGGGCCAGGGGGACCATGCCGGAGGCGACGGAGGCCGCCGATCCGCCGGAGGAGCCGCCGGCGATGTGGCCGGGGTTCCAGGGATTGCGGCAGGGGCCGAGGAGGGCGCTCTCCGTCGTGCCGGTGATGCCGTATTCAGGGGTGTTGGTCTTGCCCAGGGGGATGACCCCGGCCCGGCGGTAGCGGGCGGTGAGGCCGCCGTCCTGCCGGTCGACAATGTGCCGGGCGAAGCGGCTGCCCGAGGTGCGCGGCCAGCCGGCCACGGGCATGGCCAGATCCTTGATCAGGAAGGGCACGCCCCGGAAGGGGCCGTCCGGCAGGTCGCCGATCGCCTGGCGGCGGGCCTCGTCGAAGGCCCGGTGCACCACGGCGTTCAGCACCGGGTTGCGGCGCTCGATGATGGCGATGGCGGCGTCGACGGCCTCCAGGGGCGTGGTCTGCCCCTTGCGGATGGCCTCGGCCAGGCCCAGCCCGTCAAGGGCGGCGTACTCTTCAGGGGTCATGGGGTCACCGGGTCTGGGCGAGGAAGGCCATCTTGGCCACGGGGGCGAGGCCGGGGGCGGCCTTGCGGAGCTCGGCGAAGGACTCCTCGGCGGCGTCGAGGGCCTGGTCGATGTCCTCCTCGGTCATGGCGTCGCAGAGGAACATGTTGTGCCAGGGGTGGACGTACACGCCGCGGGCCAGCATGGCGCTGGACCAGAAGAAGCCCTTGCGCAGGTCGGGGTCCTCGTCGAACAGGAAGAGGGGCATCTGGCCTGGGCCGGTGATGCGGAAGCCGAAGCCG
>JBJTFE010000136.1:0-18445 GCA_046093265.1 Phenylobacterium sp.
GGCGAACCGTACCGTAGGCTGAAGGTCCGGATCCGTTCCATCTCTCTCAGTAGCGCCCGCCGGTTGAGAACCGGCGTAAGCGGATCCTGGTCGGCGAGAATTTCCATACGACTGAGCTGTGATTTGAGGCGGCTAACCTCCTGCCGGAGGTCGTCGATCTCTGTGAGAAGAGTGCGGATGGCTCCCTGGACCGCAGGCGTAAGATCCGCCTCCGTCAGTCCCAGAAAGGCGATCTCATCGGGCCTTGCCGGTCCGCGTCCGGCGACCTTGGCGCCAGCCTGGGCGAGGGCGCGCCTCCGGATGTCCGAAAAGGGCTGGTTCCTCGATCCTGTTACCTTCAGCACCATGCGCGGGGATCCACGAATCAGCGTCGACGTTAACATTAATTTCGCTTCAAGTGTGTTGACCCGACACCACCGGCGCCTATTGTCGCGCCTCGCCTTCGAGGGGCCTTGATATGAACGTCGCCGCCGCGCCCGTGGCCATAATCATGGGAAGCCGTTCGGACTGGCCGACCA
This sequence comes from Phenylobacterium sp., assembly GCA_046093265.1. Lineage (GTDB taxonomy): Bacteria > Pseudomonadota > Alphaproteobacteria > Caulobacterales > Caulobacteraceae > Phenylobacterium. Next base: position 519 of record JBJTFE010000136.1, read on the forward strand.
TGCAGGGTGCAGCCGAGATTCTAGATGCGCTTGGCGTCGCCTGGAAGGCGAGGGTGATCTCAGCGCATCGGACGCCAATGCGGATGGTGGAGTTTGCCCGGGGCGCCCGAAGAGCCGGCGTCCAGGTCATCATCGCCGGAGCCGGCGGCGCGGCTCACCTGCCGGGAATGACGGCGTCTCTGACTGACCTTCCAGTGCTGGGAGTTCCGGTTGAGTCCAGGGCCCTCAAAGGAATGGACAGTCTGCTCTCCATCGTCCAGATGCCCGCAGGCATTCCGGTGGGGACACTGGCGATCGGCGAAGCTGGCGCGCGAAACGCCGGGCTTCTCGCCGCCCGGATCCTATCCCTCTCGGATTCCGCCTTGTCCGGTCGCCTCGCGGCCTGGTGCGAGGCCCAGACCGCCTCTGTGGCCGACACGGTCTCGGATGATTAAGGAAGTCCGGACTCCGCTTGCTCCCGGAGCGACGATAGGAATTCTGGGTGGCGGCCAACTGGGCCGCATGCTTTCGTCTGCGGCAGCGCGGCTCGGATTTGATGTCGTCATCCTTGATCCGGAAGCGGACTGTCCGGCGTCTCGGGTGAGCGCCAGGCATTTGGCTGCTGCTTATGAGGATACTGATGCCCTGCGGACGCTCGCCGAACTTTGCGACGCGGTGACGGTAGAGTTTGAGAACGTACCCTCTAGCGCCCTCGAAACCCTCATGGGGCTTGGCGTCTGCGTCGCTCCGGGACCCCGGGCGCTGGCGATATCCCAAGACCGCGTCGACGAAAAATCCTTCCTCAACAGCGTGGGCGCGCCGACCGTCGCTTTCAAGGCCGCCGCAACCGAGGAAGAGGCGGCGTCAGCTGCAGAGACCCTTGGCGGGCGGGTTCTGATCAAGACCCGTCGGGAGGGTTACGACGGCAAGGGTCAGGCTTGGGCCAGCTCCGCGGCGCAGGCGGCTTCGGTTTTCGTCGCTCTGGGCGGGCAACCTGTAATCGTTGAAGCCCCGGCGGACTTCCGACGCGAACTTTCGATCATCGCCGCTCGCGGGACTGGCGGCGAGGTGGCCGCATTTCCGCTTGCCAAGAATGTGCACGAGAACGGCATATTGAGGCGCTCGATGGCGCCGGCCCTTGCGACGGCGGAGACGGTTCGCCAGGCGGGCGAGATCGCTCGACGGGTTCTGGACGGCCTGGACTATGTGGGTGTGGCCGGGATCGAGCTTTTCGAGTTGCAGGACGGAAGTCTCAGGGTGAACGAGATCGCCCCTCGGGTCCATAACAGTGGACACTGGACCCAGGACGGGGCGGCGACAGATCAGTTCGAGCAACATATTCGAGCGGTCGCCGGCTGGCCCCTTGGGCCCGTCCACGCAACAGCGCGCGTTGAGATGACCAATCTCCTCGGCGAGGAGGTCATGCAATGGCGGACGCTGGCGGCGGACCCGTCTTGCCGGCTTTACGTCTATGGCAAGAGGCAGGCGCGGGCTGGCCGCAAGATGGCGCACGTGAACCGCGTCTCGGAGCTTTGAGTCGCTTTAGCCTTCGGGCGGTATCGCCTGAAGCGCCTCTTCGAGTTCGGCGAAGGTCGGTTGCGTCGTGCTGGGAACGCTTCCGCGACCGATCTCGACGGAAATCTGGGCGGCGTTGCCATGCAGGTGGGCGACCAGGACCGACTGGATGATCCGGTAGAAGGCGGATTCTTCCTCGACAATGGCGTTCAGGCGGGTGGCGAACGGTCCGACAAGGCCGTAGGCGAGGAACACGCCGAGGAACGTGCCGACCAGGGCGCTGCCGATCATTGCGCCAAGAACGGCCGGCGGCTCGGTGATCGACCCCATGGTCTTGATGACGCCGAGAACGGCCGCGACGATCCCGAGGGCGGGAAGCCCATCGGCCATCGTCTGCAGCGCATGTGCAGGACCCAAGGCTTCATGATGGTGCTTCTCGAGCTGCTTTTCCATCGCGTCTTCGACCTGGTGGGGATCCTCCAGGTTCATGGTCATCATCCGCAGAGTGTCGCAGATGAAATCGACCGCAAAATGGTCCTTAACAATCTTGGGGAAGCGACCGAAGAGCTTGGACTCGTGAGGGTTCTCGATATGGCTTTCGAGGGCGATCACGCCCTTGGCCTTCATGGTCTTGGTCAAGAGGAACAGCAGCGACAGGAGGTCCTGATAATCCGCCGCCTTCCATTTGGGTCCGGCGAAGATCCGCCCCATGCCCGAGGCGACGCCCTTGATCACCTCGGAGGAGTTCCCGATCAGAAGAGCGGCGATGCCGGCGCCGAAGATGGTGGCGAGCTCAAATGGCGCCGCTGCGATGACGATGTCGATACGACCGCCATGGAATATGTAGACGCCGAAGACGCAGACGAAGAGCAGCGCGATGCCGATGATCTGGAACATGCATTCAGGCGTCCGGTGGAGTCACCCGGCCATCTAGCCTCAGAATGCTTAACGTCTGGTGATCATGTTCGAGGCTGGTGCGGAGCGGGCCGCAGTCCTATCAGGGCTCCATGTCTAACGAGTCCTCGCCCGACAAAGACGCTCCCGGCGGGCTGCCGCGGTCGACCTTCGCCATAATCTTTGCGGTCTCGATGGTCACGGCCATCGGGAATACGGGAATGATTTCCGTGCTTCCGGCCATCGGGCGCTCCATTGGCATGCCGGATCCCATGGTGGCGGCCGTCTTTTCGCTCTCCGCGCTGCTGTGGGCCTTCTCGTCGCCCTTCTGGGCGCGGATGTCTGACCGATACGGGCGCAAGCCCTTGATGGTCGTCGGGCTGGCCGGCTTCATGGTTTCGATGGCCCTCTGCGCGGTCGTGGTGGCCGTCGGACTGCATCAACTCGTCGCGCCGGTTGTCGTGTTTGTCCTTTTCCTGCTTGCGAGGGCGCTCTTCGGGCTCTTCGGCGCGGCTTCCAACCCGGCGACTCAGGCCTATGTCGCCGAACATACGCCCGAGTTGCAGCGAACCCAGTCCATGTCGGGCCTTGCGGGCGCCTTCAGCCTCGGAACCGTGATCGGGCCGTTCATCGCCCCCCTCTTCGTGCTGCCCCTTCTCGGCCTCGCCGGGCCGATGGCCTGCTTCTCGCTCATGGCGGGCATCATGCTCCTTATCGTCTGGAGGCGGCTTCCGGAGAGCCGTTTCCGACCCCTGCCGCCAACCGGGAACCCTTTTCGACGGGAAGTCGCCGCCGGTCCGCCCATGTGGCGCGATCCCCGAATCACGCCGTTTCTGACCTACGGGTTCATCGTCGCCGCCAGCCAGACTGCACAGGGACAGACCCTGGGCTTCCTGATCATCGACAAGCTCGCTGTCTCCCCGACCGCTGCTCAGGGCTTCATCGCCATCGCCATGATGTTCGGGGCCATGGCCGGTCTGCTCGCCCAGTGGGGACTGATTCCGAGGTTCGAGATGACTCCCCGCCAGCTCCTGCGATGGGGAGTTGCGGTCGCAGCCATCGGGAATCTGATTGTTGCAGCGGCGCCCGATTACTGGGGCGTGGTGGCCGGCTACGCGATTTCCAGCCTGGGCTTCGGGCTCGCCCGCCCCGGCTTCACGGTCGGCGCTTCGCTGGCGGTCAGGATGGAGGAACAGGCCCGGGCCGCTGGCGCGATCGCCGCCGTCAACGGGATCAATGTCGTTCTCGCGCCGGCCTTCGTCTTCCTTTACGAGCGGGTCCAACCCGCGCCGTTCCTTCTGAACGCGGGCCTGATGGTCGCCATGCTGATCTACGCGTACGGCAACCCGCAGCTCAGGTCGGCCAATCCTCGCCCGGCGAAGGTCGAAAGGACCGACGACGCCCTGGTCTGAACGGCGTTTGTCCTGAGGAGCCCGATAACCTCTGGAGAGAGGTAACCGTCGGCGACAAGGCCTCGCGTCTTTTGCCAGGCTCGCAGAGCGGCTCGCGTCTTCAGTCCGATGACGCCGTCGGGTTCGCCGATGTCATAACCTGCGGCCTTCAAGGCCAGCTGTGCGCTGATCCTGTCGGACCTGGACAGCGGGGTTTCCTCCGGCCAGGGCCGGATCAGCCCCGGCCGCCCCGCGATCCCATCCGCCAGAAGGCCTGCAGAGAGAGCGTAGGTGACGGCATTGTTGTAGCGGCGGATCACGAAGTGATTGCCGAACAACAGAAACGCCGGACCGCGGGCCCCGGTCGGAACTATCAGGGTCGCCTCAGACGTGTCTGCTCCCAGGAGTTCGCCGTCCGCCCGGAGCAGTCCGAACTCGCGCCAGGCCGAGAGAGTCGTGCTCAGGGTCTCGGCAACCGAGTAGTCGAAGCCCTCCGGCGCTGTCACCTCAATGGCCCATCCCTGTCCGGTCGCCCATCCGGCGCGGGACAGCAGATTGGCGGCAGAGGCAAGGGCGTCGAGCGACGAGTTCCAGACGTCTCGCCGGTCATCTCCATCGGCGTCCACCGCCAGGGCCATGAAGTTTGACGGGATGAACTGGGTTTGACCCATGGCCCCCGCCCAGGACCCCACCAGACGGTCACGAGGCCACTCGCCGGAGGCGACGATGCGCAACGCCGCGAGCAACTGCTCTTCTGCGAAGATCCGGCGTCTTCCGTCAGCCGCAAGGGTCGCCATGGAGCGGATGACGTCATGATCTCCTATGGTCGCCCCGTAGCCGGACTCCATTCCCCAGATCGCGACGAGGACCTCCTTCGGAACGCCAAAGGCGGCGGCGAGCGAAGAGACGCCGGGCTCCAGCTCGGAAAGCCGCCGCCGGCCAATGGAAGCGCGATCGTCACCCGCCGCCCGCCGCACATAATGACTGAAAGGTCGGGAGAATTCGGGTTGATCACGGTCGAAACCCCGGACCTGAGGATCGGGTTCAAGTCCGGCGAGCTCGCGCTCCACGACTTCGACGGGCAGGCCGGACGCCATCGCCGTGATCCGGAAGGACGAGAGCCATTCCTGAAAGAAGGGATCGACCGGTGCGCTGATGTCGGCAGCAGGATCTGCGCCCAGGGCCGGCGTGGCCAGGGCTGCCGCAGCCGTGGAGAGAAAGGTGCGACGCTTCATGATCTCTGAGGTAGGGCGCTCGATAAGCCGCGGCAACATCCAATGAGGCGGCCCAGCCCGGGGCGCCGATTGACTTGGCGCCGACGGTTCCGTATACGCGCCGCTCACCCGGCCGGCCCCTCGGCGGCCCCGCCCCCATGGAAGACGAACGTCATGAAGGTCAGAAGCTCGCTTAAGTCGCTAAAGACTCGCCATCGTGACTGCAAGCTGGTTCGGCGTAAGGGCGTGGTGTTTGTGATCAACAAGACCGACCCCCGCTTCAAAGCCAAGCAGGGTTGACGACGCCTCGCCCGGGACGGTTGAGCGTATACTGGCGGTTCTTTTTCGAGTCGGGCAAAGGCGCACCCTGAATTCGCGCCATCGACTCCGCGACAATCTTCTGTTGCGCCCTCTCTCCGACACAATTCCGCAGGAGCCTCTGCCCATGTCTGGCGATGACGTCCATTCCGATGTGCTCAATCAGGCCGCCCAGGGACGGCTGCGCACTCTTGTGGAGAGAATCGAACGTCTCGAGCAGGAGAAGGCCGAGGTGATGGAGCAGATCAAAGAGGTGTTCGCCGAGGCCAAGGGCGAGGGTTTCGACGTCAAGATTCTCCGCAAGGTCGTGCGTCTTCGGAAGCAGGACCGCGCAAAGCGGCAGGAAGAGGAGGCCATCCTCGACCTTTATCTCTCCGCGATCGGCGAGATTTGAAGCGGAAACGGTCCGATCCACGCGAGGCGGCACGCCGGTCCGCCCTGAATGCGCTTCGGCGGGCGCGGCGGAAGGCGGACAGGGCCGGTGTGCTTCTCTCGGACTGGGAAGGCGACTTCCTTGGCTCCGTCGAGACCCGTATCCAGACTTATGGAAGGGCCTTCGGCGACCCGGAAAAGGGCGCCCCCGGTCAGGCCCTCTCAGCCCTCCAGAAGCGCAAACTCAAGGAGATCGCTTCCAAAGCCGCAGGCGAGTCCCCCTCGCGAACCCAGGGTTGGCGTCCGTTCAAGCCGAAGCCGGAAAGCGGACCGGGAGAGGAAGACGCGTGATCCTGCGCAGAGATCGATCTCGCGTATTCGGTCAGAGCCCAGTGTCCCGGATCTTGCGGTATAGGGTCGAACGGCCGACGCCAAGCCGCCGTGAAACCTCGCTCATCCGCCCGTTGCAGAGCCCGATCGCCATCTGGATGAGCTCGGCTTCAATGGCCTCCAGCGGCCGGATATGGCCTTCCGCATCCAGCGCCCGTATGGCTGCCGCTTCCGGCCCTGCGCGCATCCCGGAATCACTGGTCTGCTCCGGTTCACGCGACCGCCGCCCTGGGCGCGCGCCGGGCTTCGACGAAGGCCCGGCCAGGGTCGGGAAATGGCCAGGGTGCAGGGCCTCGCCGTCGGAAATGATGACGGCCCGGTGAACGGCGTGCTCCAGCTGGCGGACGTTTCCCGGCCAGAGTTGGCGGGTTAGCAGATTCAGGGCTTCAGGCGTGACCCTTGGGACCTGAACGCTCTCATCCAGGCAGAAACGTCGAATGAACCTCTCCAAGAGCGGAGGAATGTCTTCCCGGCGCTCTCTCAGGGCGGGCGTGCGGACGGGAAGAACATTGAGGCGATAGAACAGATCCTCCCGGAACCTGCCATCCTGGACCTTCCCGGCAAGGTCCGTTCGGGTCGTGGAGATGAACCTTGTGTCCTCCCGGACGGAAGTGCGCGCGCCGGCGATGTCCGATCCGTCATCCTGGAGCGCACGCAGGAGCGTTGTCTGAAGATCCGCGGGCAGGTGGTCGATATCGCTCAAGAGAAGGCTCCCGCCGCGGGCCTGCCGTATCCTTTCCGCAAGCCCCTCGGCCGGGCCGGCGAGGGACCCGTTCCCACTCCCAGCGGCGGGCGACTCGGCGCGGGCTGGATTCAGGGCGCTGCAGTTTACGACCACGAAGGGCCGCCCCGAGCGGTCGGAGGATCCGTGGATGGCGCGTGCGAGGGTCTTCTTGCCCGCTCCTCTCTCCCCCGAGATGAGAACCGGGCTTGAGGCGCGGGATGCGAGGTCGCCCATGCGTAAAACAGATTGCATGGCCGGAGACTCGCCGACGAGATCTGCGAAGGTCGTCCGCTCCTCCGCTCGATTGCGTGACCGGGCCAGCTCCTCCCTGAGAGCGGCAAGGGACAGGGCGTGCCTGATCGACACCATGACCCGTTCGGGCTCAAGAGGCTTGATCAGGAAGTCGGTTGCCCCGGCCTTCAACGCCGGCCCGATGGCGTCGCGGTCCTCCGGGCCTGTCAGGACGATGACGGGTTGATGGTGACCCCTCAGCCGCAGGTCCTTCAGAGTTTCCAGGCCCGACCGCCCCGTCGCTGACAAGTCCAGAAGGATCACGTCGCAGGCGTCCCCGCCTTCCAAACGGTCGAGAAGCGCGTCCGGATGGAGCAAGGTTTCCGACGAGGCTCCTTCCTGCTCAAAAATCGCCCGGACAAGGGCCGCGGCGGCTGGATCAGAATCCAGGAGAAGAAGAGTCCTGCCCATGGATCGAATTCTCCCCGCTTTGCGGCCCGACCTCAAAGCTGGTGAGTTTCTCACGCCCTCGCGGCGCGCCGAGGACGACGACGCCCATCCCAAGACACGAGGGTCGTCCCGAGAGCAAGCGAGGCCATGTCAAGGCTTGCCGTTCCCCCTTCCTCTGAGCTACTCCGCATAGGATTACATCGGGAAACCCGGGGAGGAGACGACATGCATCAGCGCCTTTGGGCGGCATTGGCTTTGACGGCCCTTGTCGCAGGCTGTGGTCAGGTCGGTGGCAAGGCGGGCCGCGTCGACGGGGCGCGCTTGGCGGCGGCCAGTTCGAATGGCGAATGGCTGGCGGTTGGCCGGACCTATGACGAGCAGCGCTACAGCCCCCTCGACAAGATCAACGTCTCCAACGTCAAGGACCTCGGCCTCTCCTGGTACTACGAGTTCGACACCGACCGCGGGCAGGAAGCCACCCCCGTCATGGTCGACGGCGTCCTCTACACCACCACCGCCTGGTCCAAGGTCTTCGCGTTCGACGCCCGCACGGGCGCCCTGAAGTGGTCCTATGACCCCAAGGTCGACGGCTCCAAGGGCTATGACGCCTGCTGCGACGTGGTGAACCGCGGCGTCGCCGTCTGGAAGGGCAAGGTCTATTTCGGCGCCCTCGACGGGCGCCTGATCGCGCTGAACGCCGATACCGGCAAGCCGGTCTGGTCGGTCCAGACCACGGATAACTCCAAGCCGTACACCATCACCGGCGCGCCCCGGATCGTGAAGGACAAGGTCCTGATCGGCAACGGCGGCGCGGAGTACGGCGTCCGCGGCTATGTCTCCGCCTATGACACCGGCACGGGCAAGATGGTCTGGCGCTTCTATACGGCGCCCAACCCCGAGGGTAAGCCGGACGGCGCGGCCTCGGACAGGATCATGGCCGAGAAGGCCTCCGGCACCTGGTTCGGCGAGACCTGGAAGAAGACCGGCGGCGGCGCGACCATCTGGGATTCCATGGCCTATGACCCGGCCCTGGACATCGTCTATCTCGGCGTCGGCAACGGCACGCCCTGGAACCACCAGAAGCGGTCGGACGGCAAGGGCGACAACCTGTTCGTCTCGTCCATTCTGGCGCTGAAACCAGACACAGGCGAGTATGTCTGGCACTACCAGACCACTCCGGGCGAGAGCTGGGACTACACCGCCACGCAGCACATGATCCTCGCCGACCTGACAGTCGGCGGCCAGCCGCGCAAGGTGTTGATGCAGGCGCCCAAGAACGGTTTCTTCTACGTCATCGATCGGGCGACCGGGCAGCTGATTTCCGCCAACCCCTATGCTCCGGTCACCTGGGCCAAAGGGGTGGACCTGAAGACCGGACGGCCGATCGAGGTTGAAGGCGCGCGGTATGAGAAGGCTCCGGCTATGGCTCTTCCAGGCCCGCTGGGCGCCCATAACTGGCATCCGATGGCCTTTAATCCCAAGGAGGGTCTGGTCTACATCCCTGCCCACACCGCACCCTTCGCGTACACCAACGTTAAGGACTTCAAGTACAAGGCGGGCGCCTGGAATGTCGGCACCGACATCCTGGCCAACGCCCTGCCCGACGACGCCGCTCAGCTGAAGGCAATCAAGGCCCTCTACAAGGGACAGCTCATCGCCTGGGATCCGGTGGCCGGCAAGGCGCGCTGGACGATCGAGCATCCCTTCTTCTGGAACGGCGGCGTTCTGTCGACCGCAGGCGGCCTGGTCCTCCAGGGCGCCGGAGAGGGGGATTTCGTCGCCTACGAAGCCGCCACCGGCAAGAAGCTCTGGAGCCTGGATACCGGCAATGGCATCGTCGCCGCCCCGTCCACCTACGAGCTCGACGGCGAGCAGTACGTCGCCCTCATGGTGGGCTACGGCGGCGCAGCGGCGACCTCGGCCTCGATCATGCTGAAGGACCGGCCGCGCCTGCCGGGCCGGCTGATGGTCTTCAAGCTGGGGGGCAAGGCGACCGCAAAGCCCTACGTCATACCGGAGATCCCGCCCCTGGACCTCACCCAGGTCGTCGCCGGCAAGGGCGATGTGAAGAACGGTTTTGCGCTCTACCACGAGAACTGCCAGGTCTGTCATGGACCCAGCGTCTCCGGGACCTACCTGCCCGATCTCAAGAAGTCCCAGATGCTGCTCACCGCCGACAACTTCAAGTCGGTCATGCTGGACGGGGCCCTGGCCAGCCGGGGTATGGCGAGCTTCTCGCGCTTCCTGAACGAAAAGGAAGTGGAGGACTTGAGGGCCTACATCCTCACGGAGTCCAAGAAGTCCCAGACCCGCACTGCGGCCGGGACGGCGGCGACGCCGAAGGGCTGAGCCCCGCCCGGGAACGGAATGGGGCGGTCGCCGGTGCGGCGGCCGCCCTTTTTCTTTCCAGCTCCGGGATTCCGGCCTAGGGTTCCTTGTCCTCGGGGAGCCGCGCTCAGGCGGCTGAGAGGCGGGTGAACCCGCGACCCGCAGAACCTGATCCGGGTCATGCCGGCGAAGGGAAAGGCGCCGAACAGACGCTTGACCGAGCCGGCCGCCCGCCCAACCGCGGAGCCAGTCGATGAACGCCCAGACCCCCACAACCGCCGCCGTCGCGACCGGCGGCATCCCCGGTTCGCGCAAGGTCTATGAAGCCGGTAAGGTCTGGCCGGACATCCGCGTTCCGTTCCGCGAGGTGGCCGTTCACCCCTCGGCCAACGAGCCGCCGGTGACCCTCTATGACCCTTCGGGCCCCTATACGGACCCGGTGGCCAGCATCGATATCGCCCGGGGCCTGCCCAGAACCCGGGAGCCCTGGGTCGTCTCGCGCGGCGACGTGGAGATTGTCGAGTCTCCACGGGAGGTTCGGCCGGAGGACAATGGCGGGGCCTCAGGCGCCCTGCTGGCGCCCGCCTTCGACGCGCCCCGGAGAATCTACCGCGCCCGGGGCGGGGCGGCCGTCACCCAGCTAGACTACGCCCGCCGGGGGATCATCACACCGGAGATGGAGTTCGTCGCGATCCGCGAGAACCTCCGTCGACAGGTCTCCGATCCGGCCCTGCGGGACGGTGAGGACTTCGGCGCCGACATCCCGGACTTCGTGACCCCGGAGTTCGTCCGCGACGAGGTCGCCCGGGGCCGCGCCATCATCCCGGCCAACATCAACCACACCGAGCTCGAGCCGATGGCGATCGGCCGCAACTTCCTGGTGAAGATCAACGCCAACATCGGCAACTCCGCCGTCCTCTCCACCGTGGCTGACGAAGTGGACAAGATGGTCTGGGCCATCCGCTGGGGCGCTGACACGGTGATGGACCTGTCCACCGGCCGGAACATCCACAACCTCCGTGACTGGATCGTCCGCAACAGCCCGGTCCCGATCGGTACGGTGCCCATCTACCAGGCCCTGGAGAAGGTCGGCGGCGTCGCCGAGGACCTGAACTGGGAGGTCTTCCGCGACACCCTGATCGAGCAGGCCGAGCAGGGCGTGGACTACTTCACCATCCACGCCGGGGTCCGGTTGGCCTACATACCCCTGACGGCGAAGCGGGTCACCGGCATCGTCTCCCGTGGCGGCTCGATCCTGGCCAAGTGGTGCCTGGCGCACCATCGCGAGAATTTCCTCTACGAGCACTTCGAGGAGATCTGCGAGATCATGCGGGCCTACGACGTCTCGTTCAGCCTAGGGGACGGCCTGCGTCCGGGCTCCCTGGCCGACGCCAACGACGCCGCACAGTTCGCCGAGCTCGAGACCCTGGGCGAGCTGACCCAGGTGGCCTGGAAGCACGGCGTCCAGGTGATGATCGAGGGGCCCGGCCATGTGCCCATGCACAAGATCAAGGCCAACATGGACAAGCAGCTGGCGGCCTGCGGCGAGGCGCCCTTCTACACCCTCGGCCCGCTGACCACCGACGTCGCGCCCGGATATGACCACATCACCTCGGCCATCGGCGCGGCCATGATCGGCTGGTTCGGCACGGCCATGCTCTGCTACGTCACGCCCAAGGAACACCTCGGCCTGCCGGACCGCAAGGACGTGAAGGACGGGGTCATCGCCTACCGGATCGCCGCCCACGCCGCCGACCTCGCCAAGGGCCACCCGGCGGCCCGGACCTGGGACGATGCGCTTTCCCGAGCGCGCTTCGAGTTCCGCTGGGAGGACCAGTTCAACCTCGGCATGGACCCCGAGACGGCGCGCGCCTACCACGACGAGACCCTGCCCAAGGAGGCCTTCAAGACCGCCCATTTCTGCTCCATGTGCGGCCCGAAGTTCTGCTCCATGAAGATCAGCCAGGAGATCCGCGACGCGGCCGCGGCGCAGAACGACGTGGCCGAAGGGATGGCCGACATGGCCAAGCGCTTCCGCGAGAGCGGCGGCGAGGTGTATGTTCCGTCAGGGCAGACGTCGAAGTCCTAGCCGGCATTGCGGGGAGGCCGCCCATGTTCACGCCTGTCATCACCTGGTTCGGTTACTCGGCGGCCCTGATCCTGACCCTTGAGGTGGGCTACCGGTCTTGCCATTGGATCCGGACCCGCCGACATTTGCCCGGGGAGGAGGGCTCGGCGTTCGTCATGTCATCCGCCCTCACCCTTCTGGCCCTGCTCGTCGCCTTCACCTTCGGCATGGCGCACTCCAATTTCGAGCTACGGCGGGATCTCGTCACCGCCGAGGCGACATCGATCTCGACGACCCACCTGCGCCAGCAGCTTCTGGACAATCCTCAGCGGGACCGGCTGAACGCCCTGATGCAGGATTATGTCCGCGTCCGCATGCAGTTCAGCACGGATCGCGCGGATCCGGCGGCCCTCCAGTCGGTCCGCGTCCAGACCGCTCAACTGCAGTCCGCCATCTGGGAGGTGACAGAACAGGCCCTCGACACTCCGATCGGCGCGCGGATTTCCGTGCCCCTGCTCAACGCCACCAATGAGATGTTCGACGACGCTGAGCGTCGGTACGCGGCCTTCGACGCCCGAATACCCCAGCGCATCCTGCGAAGCGTCCACGTGTTCGCCCTAGGCTCGGCTCTGCTCGTCGGATTGACCCTGGCCGCCGGCGGCTCCCGGCATTTCATTTCGACCAGTGGTCTGTTCATCCTGGTCGGCCTCGCGCTCAGTCTGATCAGCGACCTAGATAACGGGGCGACCGGCCAGATCACCACCTCCCAGGCGCCGATGGAGCGGGTCGCCCAGGCGCTCGCCATGGAGCGGCCGCCTCCGCGCTGAATCCTGGCTCCGGTTGGCGCGCCGGTCCGGGCATGGCAAAGGTGGCCGGTCTTCCGATCCGAGGTCTTCCCGCCATGCCCGCCAATCCCGTCGCCGATCCCGAGGAATGCCGGGCCTTCCTGGCCGCCCACCCCGAGGTGAGGTTCGTCGAAGTGCTCTTCACAGGCATGACCGGCGTGCCGCGGGGCAAGCGCCTGCGCATCGAGGAGCTACCGGCCGTCTACGACTACGGGCGCTTTCTGCCGGGCTCCATCCTCGTGGTCGACACCCAGGGCGCCGACTGCGAGGCCACGGGCCTGGTCTGGGAGGACGGCGACGCCGACCGTCGCGCCCGCCCGGTCCCGGGGACCCTGACGCTCGCCCCCTGGCTGGGGCCCGACGTCGCCCAGGTCATGCTGTCCATGTACGAACTCGACGGGACGCCGAACGACCTCGACCCGCGCCACGTCCTTCGCCGGGTGCTGGACCGCTACGCCGCTGATGGCCTGACCCCGGTCGCCGCCTGCGAGCTGGAGTTTTACCTCGTCGACCTTGAGCGCGGTCCCGGCGGTGAGATCCTGCCCGCCGTCTCCCGGCGCACCGGCCGCCGGCCGGAGGGGATCCAGGTCTACGGCCTGCCCGAACTGGAGGATCACGCGGCCTTCCTGCGCGAACTCTGGGACACAGCCGACGTCATGGGCCTGCCCCTGGAAGGCGCGATCTCGGAATTCGCCCCGGCCCAGCTTGAGCTGACCCTCCATCACAAACCCGACGCCCTGTCCGCCGCCGACGACGCCGTACGCTACAAGCGCGCCGTGAAGGGGATCGCGCCCCGACACGGCTGCGAGGCCACCTTCATGGCCAAGCCCTGGGCCGACCGGGTCGGCAGCGGCTTCCACGTCCATGTCAGTTTCGCCGACGCCACCGGCGCCAACCTCTGCGCGGATCCGCGGCCGGAGGGGTCCGACCTGCTGCGCCATGCGATCGGCGGCATGAAGGCCCTGATGGGCGACTGCATGGCGGTCCTCGCGCCCAACGCCAACAGCTACCGGCGGTTTCGCGCCAACTCCTACGCCCCGGTGGCCCCGACCTGGGGGGTGAACAACCGGACGGTCTCCCTGCGGGTGCCGGCTGGGCCGCCGCCCACGCGACATGTCGAGCATCGGGTGGCGGGCGCTGACGCTCATCCGCATCTGGTCCTCGCCGCCCTGCTGGCCGCCGCCCACCATGGCCTGACCCACAGGGTCGATCCAGGCCCCGCGGTGGAGGGCGACGGGTACGCCGCCGCCGCCCGCGACGGGGTGCGCCTGCCCACCGACTGGGTGGCGGCTGTCGACCGGTTCGTCGCCTCCGAGGTAATGCGGGACTATCTCGGCGCGCGGTTCGTCGACATGTTCGCCTCAGTCAAGCGCACTGAGCAGGACCGTTTCGGTGCGGCCGTCACCGCCCTCGACTATGACTGGTATCTGAGCAACGCCTGAAACCTGCCCCCCTGCGGCGGTTTTGGGATTGATCCCGGCGCTCAGGCGCCGTCTTGTTTCTTCCCAGGACTTGAACCCTTGGGGAGAACCACCCGATGTCGATGTTTTCCGGACGTGGCGCATCCCGCCGCAGCCTACTGACCGCCCTCGGCACCGCGGCCATCGGGGTCTCCTTCACCGCCTGCTCGCAGCCGGGTGCGTCCGCCGCCGCTGGCGGGGAAGAGCCGAAGCTGAACTTCTATAACTGGGACACCTATATCGGCGAGACGACCCTGGCGGACTTCAAGAAGGCCAGCGGCGTCGACGTCAACATGAGCCTGTTCGCCACCAACGACGAACTGTTCGCCAAGCTGAAGGCGGGCAATCCGGGTTTCGACGTCATTGTCCCGTCCAACGAGTTCGTCAGCCGGATGACCGAGGCCAAGCTCATCCAGCCCCTCGACCATTCCAAGATCCCGAACCTGAAGAACATCGACCCCAGCTTCATGAATCCGGACTACGATCCGGGCCGTAAGATGTCGGTTCCCTACACCTGGCTGGTGCTCGGGATCGGCTACCGGAAGAGCAAGGTGAAGGGTGTACCGGTCAGCTGGAAGTGGCTGTTCGATTCCGACACCTACAAGGGCAAGATCGCGCTCCTGTCGGAGTCCGCCGACCTCATCCGCCTGGCCGCCAAATACAAGGGTCACTCGGTGAACAACATCCCGCCGGAGCTGGTCGCCGAGATTGAGAAGATGATGATCCGTCAGAAGCCCTTCGTGAAGGCCTTCCACGAGGACAATGGCCAGGACATGCTCCTGTCCGGCGAGGTCGACCTGGTCCTGGAGTACAACGGCGACATCGCCCAGATCATGACCGAGGACCCGGACATCGGTTTTGTCGTGCCGAAGGAGGGCAGCCTCATCAACTCCGATAATCTCTGCATCCCGGTGGGGGCGCCACGTCCGAATAACGCCCATGCCTTTATCAACTACCTGCTCGATGCCGAGGCCGGGAAGAAGATCAGCGAGACCATCCTCTACCCGACTCCGAACGCGGCGGCGAAGGCCCTGATGCCGGACAACTACAGGAACAACTCCGCCATCTTCCCGCCCGCCGACGTCATGGCCAAGTGTGAGTACGGCGCCTTCGAGGGGGCGGCGAAGGCCAGTCTATACGAGGAAGTGGTGACCCGGGTGCGCGCCGCCTGATCTGACGCCGGAGCCCCTGATGGAACAGCACTGGAAGTCGGCGAAGGGCCTCTTCGGCGCCGTCCTCGGCCCACCGCTGTTTTGGCTGGTCCTCTTCTTCATGATCCCCATGGGGATCGTCTGGCTCTACTCCTTCGGCGAAAACCGGGGCCTGACCGACATCGCCCTGACGGGGACCTTCTCGAACTACCTCAGGGCCCTGGACCCGCTCTATCTGAAGATCTTCGTCAAGTCCTTGGGCATCGCCGGGCTGACGACGCTGATCTGCCTGTTGATCGGCTTTCCCGTCGCTCTGGCCATCACCTTCGCCCCGCCGAAAGCCAAGACCTGGCTGCTCCTAGCGGTCATGCTGCCCTTCTGGACCAACCTGCTGATCCGGACTTACGCCTTGATCGCAGTCCTGCGGACCGAGGGGTACGTCAACCAGTCCCTGGAATGGCTCTGGAACGGATTCGGGGCGGTTGTCGGCGTCCTGGGCCTTGGCGCCCTCGGGCCTTTCCAGCCCCTCGAGTTGCTGCACAATAACTTCGCCGTGGTGCTGGGCCTGGTCTATGTCCATCTGCCCTTCATGGTCCTGCCGCTCTACTCGGCCTTGGACCGACTGGACACCTCGCTCATCGAGGCCAGCCTGGACCTCGGCGCTGGCCACCTTCGGACCCTCTTCACCATCGTCGCGCCCTTGGCTCTGCCGGGAATCGCCTCCGGTGTAGTGATCACCTTCATCCCGGCCCTCGGATCCTACCTGACGCCCGACCTGCTGGGCGGCCCCGACAGCCAGATGATCGCCAACATCATTGAGCGCCAGTTCAAGCGGGCCAATGACTGGCCTTTCGGCGCAGCCCTGTCCTTCCTGCTCATGTACATGACCTTCATCGCTATCGCCCTGCAGGCAATGCTCTCGCGGCGCAGACGGGAGCCGGCCTGATGGCGAAGCGTCCAGCCCCCGGTCCGCTGGAGTACCTCCGCCGCTGGCCCCTGCAGCTTTGGCTGGCCGGCGTCGGCATCTTTCTCTACGCCCCGCTGATCGCCCTTATGGTGTTCAGCTTCAACGACAGCCGGCGCAACATCGTCTGGCAGGGCTTCACCCTGAAGTATTACGAGAAGGCCCTGAACAACGCCTCGCTCATCGAGGCCTTCGTCAACAGCCTGACCATCGCTGCGGTCTCCACCTTCCTCAGCCTGATCCTCGGCGCCCTGGCCGCCCTGGCCCTCTGGCGGTTTCGCTTCCCCGGAAAGGCCGGCTTCGACGGCGCCTTGGCCTTGCCCATCGTGGCGCCGGAAATCTGCCTGGGCGTGGCCATGCTGGTCTTCTTCGCCAAGGTCCTGCCCTGGCCCCAGGGACTGCCCTGGCCGTTCAACCTGGGGGCCATCATCATCGCTCACGTTTCCTTCTCCTTCCCGTTCGTGGCGGTGGTCGTCCGGGCGAGAATGGCCAGCTTCAACCGTGAGCTGGAGGAGGCCGCCCGGGACCTGGGCGCCAGCGAGTGGCGGATCCTCAACGATGTGATTCTGCCGCACATGGCGCCGTCCCTTATCGCCGGTGCGTTTCTCGCCTTCACGCTCAGTCTCGATGACTTTGTCATCACCTTCTTCACCTCGGGGCCGGACACCGTCACCTTCCCCGTCAAGGTTTACTCGATGGTCCGTTTTTCCGTGACGCCGGAGGTGAACGCCGCTTCGACCATCCTCATCGTCCTGACCGTCGCGCTGACCGCGGTCGCTCTCAAACTCCAGGGCGATCCCGCCTCCACGGCGGGGGGGCACATAGCGCCAGATCGCCCAAAAGTCCGTCCCTGAGGCGCCATGACCAAGCCCATCATCACATTCGAGAACGTCACCAAGCGTTTTGGCCGCATGGTGGCCGTGGACAAGGTTTCCCTGACCATCGACGAGGGGGAGTTCTTCTGTCTGCTCGGCCCCTCGGGGTGCGGCAAGACCACCCTCCTGCGTATGCTGGCGGGCTTCGAGACGCCCACCGAGGGGCGCATCCTGATCGATGGCGAGGATATCTCGGCCATCCCGCCCAACCGCCGGCCCGTGAACATGGTCTTCCAGTCCTACGCGGTCTTTCCCCACATGAGCGTCGCCGACAACGTCGCCTACGGACTGAAGATCGAACGGGTCCCGGCGACGGAGCGAGACCGGCGGGTCGAAGAGGCGCTTGAGCTGGTCCAGCTTGGCGGTCTTGGCGGGCGCAAGCCAGACCAGCTCTCCGGCGGTCAGCGCCAGCGGGTCGCCCTGGCCCGTGCCCTGATCAAGCGGCCTCGGGTCCTCCTGCTGGACGAACCCCTATCGGCCCTTGACGCCAAGCTGCGCGACCAGATGCGCACCGAACTCTGCATCCTGCAGGAGACCGTCGGCATCACCTTCATCATGGTCACTCACGATCAGGACGAGGCCCTGGCCCTGGCCAGCCGGTGCGCGGTCATGAACCGCGGTCTCCTCCAGCAGGTGGCCACGCCCAACGACCTCTACGAATTCCCCGGCAGCCGGTTCGTGGCGGATTTCATCGGCTCGGTGAACCTGTTCGAGGGCGTCCTGACCGTCGATGAACAGGATCAGGCGGTGATCCGTTC
>JBJTFE010000137.1:0-4495 GCA_046093265.1 Phenylobacterium sp.
CCCTGCGGCGTCTCCAGCATCGGCACGCCCATCGGCCTGCAGATCGCCTCGGCCCACACCCGGGACGACCTGGTGCTGGCGGCGGCCGAAGCGTTCGAGCGCCAGGACCCCCTGGCCTTCCCGCACCTGTAAGGAGAGGCCCATGGCCGTCTACACCGCCAAGGCCGCCCTGCCCGACGGCGGACCCGCCGCCTGGGGAGAGCCGGTCCGGATTTCCTACGACCGGCGGGACATCCTGCTCTACGCCGTGGGCATCAACAGTCGGGACCTGAGGTTCATCTTCGAGGGCCACAAGGACTTCGCCGTCTTCCCGACCTTCCCCATCCGCTGGGGCGGCGCCGGGGCGGTGGTGGACCGGGCGGCCGTCCCGCCCTCGCCCGGCCCCCTGACCATCGACGCCGAGCGCTATCTGGAGGTGGTCCGCCCCCTGCCCCTCGGCGGGGAGGTGAGCGTGGTCTCGCGCCTGATCGGCGTGCACCCGCGCGGCAAGGGCGCCGGCTTCGTCGAGTACGAGAGCGAGGTCCGCGACTCCGACGGCCAGGTCTGCGTCAAGATGGTCTCGGGCTCCTTCCGCCGGGGGGTGGATCGGCTGGGCGACATCGAGCCCTTCGAGGGCGCCGGGACCACCTTCTCGGCCCCCGTCGCCGTACCGGACCGGGCGCCGGACATCGAGACCGGGGCCCACATCCCCGAGAACCAGGCCGACATCTATCGCCTGTCCGGCGACTACAACCCCCTGCACATCGACCCGGAGGCCGCCCGCTTCGGCGGCTTCGACAAACCGATCCTGCACGGCCTGTGCACCTTCGGCCACTGCGCCCACCTGCTGCTGTCGGCCCTCTGCGACGGCGATCCAGCGAGGTTCCGGAAGATCAAGGTCCGCTTTTCCTCTCCGGTCCTGCCGGGCGACGACCTCAAGGTCCTGGCCTGGAAGGACGGCCCCGGCCGGGTGATCTTCGACGCCCGGGTCGGCGATCGCACCGTCGTCTCCCACGCCTGGTTCGAGTACGCCTGAGGCGGAGACCGGGGGGCCTCGACGTCCGAAGGAGGGCGGTATTGGTCAGAGTCGTCTGCGAATGGGACCTTGCCGGCATTGAGGCCTGGAAGGAGTGGGCGGACGTCTTTGTCATTGTCGACGTCCTTTCGTTCGCCACTTCCGTATCGGTGGCTCTGGATCGCGGGGCGACCGTCATTCCCTTTCCTTACGGCGACGCGGCGGCGGCGGAACGGGCTGCGGCCCGTCTCGGAGCCGTCGCCGCGTCGAAGGACAGAACCCGCAGCCCAAGCCTCTCGCCTTCGAGCCTGAGAGATCTTCCCGCGAACACCCGGCTCCTCCTGCCCTCGCCCAACGGATCCAGGCTGTCCCTGGCGACAGGATCGACGCCGACCTTCTGCGCCAGCTTGCGCAATGCCCAGGCGACGGCCGCAGCGGCGCGCCGGACAGCAGGCGCCGAGGGCATGATCGCCGTCATTCCCGCCGGAGAAAGATGGGGCGATGGGAGCCTTCGCCCCGCTCTGGAAGACTGGCTTGGCGCCGGCGCCGTGATTGCCGCGCTCGGTGGAATCCCAAACGCCGAGGCGGACCTTGCCGCTTCCGCGTTCGCGCGGGCGGACAAGCGCCTCGGGGACATGATCCGGACGAGCCGGTCTGGACTTGAACTGTCCGATCGCGGCTTCGCGGCGGACCTGGAAATCGCCCTGGAAGTCGACTCGAGCCGGACCGCCCCCCGACTGGTTGACGGCCAGTATTCCAACGACGCCCGTCCATCGGATCTGGCTGTAAAGGCGCCCTGACGCTGGGTCAGGTTTGACAGGAGGGGCGTCCCTCCCGGATGGTGGGGAAAAGCGCCGCGCCGCAGGGCCTGGCGACCGTCCGGAGAGGAAACCCATGTCCGCCAGCCGCTATCCGCTGATGTTCTCGCCCCTCGATCTGGGCTTCACCAGGCTGAAGAACCGGGTGCTGATGGGCTCCATGCACACGGGGCTGGAGGAGGCCTCCGGCGGGCTGTCGCGCATGGCCGCCTATTTCGCCGAGCGCGCCCGGGGCGGGGTCGGGATGATCATCACCGGCGGCATCTCGCCCAACGCCGGCGCCGGGCCCGGCGCGCGCCTGTCCACCCCCGAGGAAGCCGAGGCCCACCGGGAGGTCACCGAGGCCGTTCACGCCGCCGACCCGGATGTGAAGATCTGCATGCAGATCCTGCACTCGGGGCCCTTGGCCCGGACCCCGGAGGCCGTCGCCGCCTCCGCCGTGCGCTCGCGCATCGGCGCCTTCACGCCGAACGAGCTGGACGCCGACGGCATCGAGCAGCAGCTCTCCGACTTCGCCCGCTGCGCCGCCCTGGCCCGCGAGGCCGGCTATGACGGCGTCGAGATCATCGGCTCGGCCGGCTACCTGCTCTCGACCT
Organism: Phenylobacterium sp.; assembly: GCA_046093265.1. Lineage (GTDB taxonomy): Bacteria > Pseudomonadota > Alphaproteobacteria > Caulobacterales > Caulobacteraceae > Phenylobacterium. Next base: position 2,409 of record JBJTFE010000137.1, read on the forward strand.
TCCTGGTGGAGAAGACCAACCGCCGGACCGACCAGTGGGGCGGCACCTTCGAGAACCGCCTGCGCTTCCCCGTGGAGGTCGTGCGCCGGGTGCGGGCGGCGGTTCCGAAGGACTTCATCGTTATCTTCCGCATCGCCGCCATGGACATGCTGGAGGGCGGCATGGCGTGGGACGAGGTGGTCACCCTGGCCAGGGCCATCGAGGCGGCGGGCGCCAACATCATCTCCACCCACTTCTGCTGGCACGAGGCGCCGGTCCCGACCATCGCCACCATGGTGCCCCGCGCGGCCTTCACCAGCGTCACCGGACGCCTGCGCAAGGCGGTGGGGGTTCCGGTCATCACCTCGAACCGGATCAACATGCCCTCGGTGGTCGAGGAGGTCCTGGCCCGGGGCGACGCCGACCTCGTCTCCATGGCCCGGCCCATGCTGGCCGACCCGGACCTGGTGAAGAAGGCCGCCGAAGGCCGCGAGGACGAGATCAACACCTGCATCGCCTGCAACCAGGCCTGCCTGGACCACACCTTCACCGGCCGGATGACCAGCTGCCTGGTCAATCCCCGGGCCTGCTACGAGACCGAGCTGGTCTATGAAAAGACCGCCTCGCCCAAGTCCATCGCCGTGGTGGGCGCCGGGCCTGCCGGCCTGGCCTACGCCACCGTGGCGGCCGAGCGCGGCCACAGGGTGACCCTGTTCGAGGCGGCGGGCGAGATCGGCGGCCAGTTCAATCTGGCCAAGCGCATCCCCGGCAAGGAGGAGTTCTCCGAGACCCTCCGCTACTACGCCCGGATGATCGAGGTGCTGAACATCGACCTGAGGCTCAACACCCGGGCCGACGCCCGCAGCCTCGTCAATGGCGGCTTCGACGAGATCGTCATCGCCACCGGGATCACCCCGCGCACGCCGGACATCCCCGGCATCCATCACCCCATGGTCGCCAGCTATGTCGACGTCATCAACGGCAAGGCCAAGGTCGGCTAGAAAGTCGCCCTGATCGGCGCCGGCGGCATCGGCTTCGACGTGGCCGAGCTGGTCAGCCATGCAGGCGTCTCGGCCTCGATGGACGTGGACGTCTTCGCGGCGGAGTGGGGGATCGACTTCAGGAACCATCCCCGGGGCGGGGTCACCGGCGTGGTCCCCCACGTCGAGAAGGCGGACCGCACCGTCACCCTCCTGCAGCGCAAGGCCGAGTCCCTCGGCCGGTCCCTGGGCAAGACCACGGGCTGGACCCACAAGGCCACCCTGCAGAAGCGCGGCGTCCAGATGATCGGCGGCGTGACCTACGAGAAGATCGACGAAGCGGGCCTGCACGTCCTGATCGGGACGGAGCCCCGGCTGATCGAGGCGGACACGATCATCGTCTGCGCCGGCCAGGACCCGCTGCGCGCCCTGCATGACGAGCTGGCCGCCCTCGGCGTGGCCTCCACCCTGGTGGGCGGTTCGGACGTGGCCGCGGAGCTGGACGCCAAGCGGGCCATCAACCAGGCGAGCCGGCTGGCCGCCGCCGTCTGATTTCACGAACCGGTCAGGCGCCGGGGCCCGTCAAAGCATTGCCTTGAAGGGCGCCGGGGGCTGGGTTTGAGTCCCCTGTCTGATGGTTGACGGCGCCGCTGCGAAGGGTCGCAGACCGTGTCCGGTACAGCCTGACGGGGGGAAGAAGATGAGCGTGGACTCCACCGCCGGCGGCGCGCCGGCGCCCAGGATCGAGACGACCAAGCCGTCCCTCTGGACCAAGATTTCCTATGGCTTCGGGGCGGTCGCCTTCCGGGTCAAGGACAACAGGTTCAGCTATTTCCTGCTGATCTTCTACAGCCAGGTGATCGGACTGGACGCCCGCCTCGTGGGTCTGGCCCTGACCATCTCCCTTCTGCTCGACGCCTTCTTCGATCCCATACTGGGATACTGGTCCGACAACCTGCGCTCGAAATGGGGCCGGCGACATCCCTTCATGTACGCCGCCGCCGTCCCGATCGCCGGGACCTATTTCCTGCTCTGGAGTCCGCCGCAGGGCTGGCAGGACTTCCATCTTTTCCTCTACCTGCTGATCCTGTCGATCGTGGTGCGGATGCTGATCTCCATCTACGAGAT
>JBJTFE010000138.1:0-3096 GCA_046093265.1 Phenylobacterium sp.
GAGGCCCCCCAATGTCCAACCCCATCGCCGATCCCCTGGTCGAGGGCGTCGACAGCGACGCCACCTCCGACCTCGTGCGCCTGGACACCACTTATGTCGTGGCGGCCATCGGTCCGCGCGCCGCCCGCGGCCTGTTCGCCTCGGCCCGCACATTCGATGCCGACGAGGCCCTGCGGCTGGGCCTGGTCAGCGAACTGGTCGAGGACGCCCCGGCCCTGGCCGCCGCGGCCGACCGCATCGCCGGGGAGGCCATGGCCTGCGCCCCGGGCGCCATCGCCGCTTCCAAGGCCCTGGTGGACGCGGTCGCCTGGCGGGAGATCGACCAGGCCCTGATGGAGGACACCGCCCGCCGCATCGCCCAGGCCCGGGTCAGCGTCGAGGGCCGATGGCGGCGACGATGTAGGGGCTGATCGTGCCGGCGATCAGGCCGAGGCGCGCCTCGGAGAAGCCGAATTTCGCGCCGCGCTCGGCCACGGCGATGTCGCAGGCGGCGGCGAGACCGCAGCCCCCGCCCCAGGCTCCGCCCTGCACGAGGGCCACGGTCAGGGCCGGGATATCCCAGAGGGCCTTGAGCATGCGCGCCAGGCCCATGGCGTCGTCCCGGTTTTCCGCCTCGGTCCAGTGGGCGGCGTCACGCATCCAGTTGAGATCGGCGCCGGCTGAGAAGATCTTGCCCGCGCCGCGCAGGAAGACAACGCGGACGCCTTCGGCGGCCTGCAGGGTCTCGAAAGTCTCGTGAAGGGCCCCGATCAGTTCCGCGTTGAAGCTGTTGCGGGCGTCCGGGCGGTTCAGGGTGACGACGGCCACCCCCTCCTGGGTGGTGTCCAGGCGCACCAGATCCGAAGTGGCGTCGCTGTCGAGTCCTTCGACCAGGGGATCGGCGATCGGATGGGACATGGACAGGCTCCGGGCTGGGGGATCGGTCACATACGGAAGACGCCGAACCGCGTCTGCGGGATCGGCGCGTTGAGGGCGGTGGACAGGGACAGCCCGAGGACATCGCGGGTCTGCGCGGGATCAATAATCCCGTCGTCCCAAAGGCGGGCGGTGGCGAAGTAGGGGTCGCCTTCGGCCTCATAGCGCTCGCGGACCGGCGCCTTGAAGGCCTCTTCAGCATCCAGGCGCCAGATCTCGCCCCGGGCCTCCAGGCCATCGCGGCGGATCGTGGCGAGGACGCTGGCGGCCTGCTCCCCGCCCATCACGGAAATGCGGCTGTTCGGCCAGCTCCAAAGGAAGCGCGGAGAATAGGCCCGTCCGCACATGCCGTAGTTCCCGGCCCCGAAGGAGCCCCCGATCAGGACGGTCAGCTTCGGGACCTCGGCGCAGGCGACGGCGGTCACCAGCTTGGCGCCATCCCGAGCGATGCCGCCGGCCTCATATCGACCGCCCACCATGAAGCCGGAGATGTTCTGCAGGAAGAGAAGGGGAATCCCCCTCTGGCAGGCCAGCTCGATGAAATGGGCGCCCTTCAGGGCGCTCTCCGAGAACAGGATGCCGCTATTGGCGAGGATGGCCACGGGATAGCCCCAGATCCGGGCGAAGCCACAGACCAGGGTCTGACCATAGAGAGCCTTGAACTCGTCAAAATCTGAGCCGTCGACAATGCGGACGATGACTTCGCGGACGTCATAGGGCGCCCGGACATCCTGCGGGATTACGCCGTAGAGTTCGTCCGGATCGAAAAGGGGCGCGCGAGGCTCAGCCAGCAAAGGACCATCCGGCCTGCGGGTATTGAGGGCGGCGACGATGCGGCGGACGATGGCGAGGGCATGAGGGTCGTCCTCGGCCACGTGGTCCACCACGCCTGAGCGCCGGCCATGCACGTCGGCCCCGCCGAGGTCGGTGGCCGAGATCACCTCGCCCGTCGCAGCCTTCACGAGGGGCGGACCGCCCAGGAAGATCGTGCCCTGGCTCTCCGGCCCCGCCCCGCGGACGATGACGGTCTCGTCGGACATGGCCGGGACATAGGCGCCCCCCGCCGTGCACGAGCCCATGACGCAGGCGATCTGGGCGATGCCCTTCGCGCTCATCCGGGCCTGGTTGAAGAAGATGCGCCCGAAGTGGTCGCGGTCCGGGAAGACCTCGGCCTGGTGAGGCAGGTTCGCCCCGCCGGAGTCCACGAGGTAAACACAGGGCAGGGCGTTCTGCTCGGCGATCTCCTGCGCCCGGAGGTGCTTCTTCACGGTCAGGGGGAAATAGGCGCCGCCCTTCACCGTGGCGTCGTTGGCGAGGATCATCACCTCGCGCCCGCTGACCCGGCCGATTCCGGCGATCAGCCCGGATGCGGGCGCCTCGTCGTCATAAAGTCCGAAGGCCGCCAGGGCGCCGACTTCCAGGAACGGCGCCCCCGGGTCGAGTAGGCCCTCCACGCGATCCCTGGGCAGGAGCTTTCCCCGCGCCACGTGCCTGCGCCGGCTGTCCTCGGGTCCGCCCAGGGCCGTCGCTGCGGTGCGCGCCCGCAGCTGGGCTGCGAGACCGCGGTTGACCTCCGCATTAGCGCGGAAAGTCGCCGAGGCCGTATCGAGGGCGGTCTTCAGGACGGGCATGTGGACAGGCATAACCGGGGCCCGGCCCGGCGGCTAGTCCGTGCAGACCCGGGGCCGCGCCGGGATTCCCTCCGTCAGGGAAGCGGGGGTATCATGGCTGCGTGCAGACTCCGCCCCTGACAGCCCTCGCCCGTCTCTTCGAGTCCGCCCGACTGGCCGGGACGGCGCGCTGGTGGTGCCTGCCCGCCGGCCTGGACCTCTTCCGCCCCGGTGAGCCGGCAGCCGAACTCCACCTCCTGAGGGCGGGACGCCTTGGGGCGTTCCGGGTCGAGGCGGGCGAGGAGCCCCGGTTTCTGGGGATTGTGCGACCTGGCGAGCCGGCCGGCGAGATGAGCCTGATCACAGGCTTCGCCCATTCCGGCCGCCTGACCGCCCTCAGGGACTCCGAGGTCCTGTCCCTGGACCGGGAAGCGTTCTTTTCGGCCTGCGCGGCGGACCCCGACATCTTGACCGATCTGGCCCGCCTGAGGGTGGGCCGCGCCCGGGATGCGGGGCGGACAGCCGCCCTTGTGGAGCCCTCCGTCTTCGGGTTCGTGGCCCAGGGCCCGAT
>JBJTFE010000139.1:0-8954 GCA_046093265.1 Phenylobacterium sp.
CGCCTTCTCGCCCTCTTCCTTCAGGCGCTGAAGGGCCAGCTTGTCGTTCCGCAGTTCGACGCCGGTCTCCTTCTTGAAGTCCTCGGCCAGGAAGTCCACGACCCGCAGGTCGAAGTCCTCGCCGCCCAGGAAGGTGTCGCCATTGGTCGCCTTCACCTCGAAGACGCCGTCGCCGATCTCCAGGACCGAGACGTCGAAGGTGCCGCCGCCGAGGTCGTAGACCACGATCTTCTTGCCGTCGTTCTTCTCAAGGCCGTAGGCGAGCGCCGCCGCGGTGGGCTCGTTGATGATCCGCAGGACCTCGAGGCCGGCGATCTTGCCGGCGTCCTTGGTGGCCTGGCGCTGGGCGTCGTTGAAGTAGGCCGGGACGGTGATGACCGCCTTGTCGACCTTCTCGCCGAGATGCTGTTCGGCGGCTTCCTTCATCTTCTGGAGGATGAAGGCGGAGACCTGCTGCGGAGAGTAGTCCTTGCCCTGGGCCTTGACCCAGGCATCGCCGGTCGGGCCCTTGACGATATCATAGGGCACCATGCCCTTGTCCTTCTCGACCAGCGGATCCGAATAATTCCGCCCGATCAGGCGCTTGATGGCAAAGAGGGTATTGGCGGGATTGGTCACCGCCTGGCGCTTGGCGGGCTGACCGACGAGGCGCTCGCCGTCCTCAAGGAAGGCCACTACCGAAGGGGTCGTACGAACGCCCTCCGCATTCTCGATCACCTTCGGCGTCTTGCCGTCCATGATCGCAACGCAGGAATTGGTCGTCCCGAGGTCGATACCGATGATCTTGCTCATGATGAGTCTCAAACGCTCCTATTTGGCGGGCCGCGCCTGAGGAGCCTCGTCGCCAAGCACGCCTCGTTCCTGCGGCCCCCTTGAACAGTCCGGGGTCGTCGGCGGGCCCTTTCGGAACCGCGCCTTCGCCGTGCGATATGGTGCGGAACCGCCACTCTGCAAGGGCAAAGTCCCTAAACGGGGAAGGGCTTTAGAGCCTAGAAGACGAGGGTTCCGTCCAGGCGGTCGGCGTACCCTCCCCGGACGGGGGCGCAACGCCGTCTCGCGGGACCAGGGAAGCCTGAAGCCACAAGTCAGTCCCGCTGAAGCCCCTTAGCTCCCGCCACGAGGGCGCGCGGACTGGCCGGCAGGGCGGTCTCTCATTCGGTGAGGCAGCGCAGGGCGAAGGGTCGCATGGGCTCGCGGCGCATGTCGCGAGGCTACGCCTCCGCGCGACCGGTTCGGAAGTCAACAAGGACTCCAATACCGGGGGAGGCTTTGACAGTCGGCCCCGGGATCGCCAAATGAACCTGACCCGGCGGTGGCCGGTGAGGGAGGCTGGAACCATGAAGACCCTGACCAGACCTGAGGGAACGAACCCCGGTGATCTCGCCCTGACCCGTCGGCGACTGGCGCTCGCCGCCCTTGGTGGCTACGCCCTCTACGCCTACTCTGCTGAAGCCCAGACCATCACCACGGACGCCACAGGCCTCATCGCCGGAGATGTGGAGGTCGATGTCGGGGATCGCATGGCGCCGGCTTACATGGCGCGCCCGGACGCCCGGGGACGCTTCCCCGCCGTCGTCGTCATTTCTGAAGTCTTCGGGATCCACGAGTATATCCGGGACATCTGCAGGCGCCTGGCGCGACTGGGTTATGTGGCCATTGCCCCAGACCTGTTTGTTCGCTCCGGTGATCCGTCAAAGACCAACGATTTTAATCAAATCCGCCGCATCGTCAGCGCTGCTACCGACAAACAGATCTTCAACGACCTGTCGGGAACCGTCCGCTTCCTCAAGGCCCAGCCCTACGTCGACAAGGCCCGTATGGCGGTCACTGGTTTCTGCTGGGGCGGGGCCATCGTCTGGCTGGCCTGTCAGCGCATGCCCGACTTCCGGGCTGGGGCGGCCTGGTACGGCCGGCTCACAGCGCCGAAGCCCGGGGAGTTCCTGGGCGAGCCAAACCGGCCCTGGCCCCTCCAGGGCGTCGCCCAGCTCCGCGCCCCGGTGATAGGCCTCTACGCTGGCAAGGACCAGGGCATCCCCCTGACCGATGTCGAGGCCATGCGCAGCGCCCTTGTCGCCGCGCGCAAGACCGGCAGCGAGATCATCGTCTATCCGGACAGCCAGCACGGTTTCCACGCCGACTACCGAACAAGCTACGATCCGGTCGCGGCCCGGGACGCCTGGGCCCGGATGCTGGCCCACTTCGCCGCCAACGGGGTCCGGCCCCGACCCTTCTAGGCGGACACTGGCGTCGGCCAGGCAGGCTGCAGGCAGTCGGCGACTTCATCATCGTTAGGTCCAAATCGCCCCGTCACCGGGTCCGACGGCCAGACGAACCTTGGGTCCATCCTGCGGCCAGCCGTTTCCAATCCCGTCTCCCGCTCCCTGTATCTCGGCCACGAGAGCTCGCGTTGACGGAAACCGTCCATGATTGATCTTCGCCCCTTCGCCACCCTCGGCGGCGCAGACCACGGCTGGCTTCACGCCCGCCACCACTTCTCCTTCTCCGGGTACCAGGACCCGGCGCGCATGAACTGGGGCGCCCTTTGGGTCTGGAACGACGACGCCATCCAGCCGAACAGCGGCTTTCCGCCCCACCCGCACCAGGACACGGAGATCATCACCTATGTGCTTGAGGGCGCCATCAGCCATCAGGACAGCCTCGGCAACCAGGGCCGCACGGAGGCGGGCGACGTCCAGGTGATGAGCGCCGGGACGGGCATCCGCCACGCCGAGTTCAATCTGGAGCCGGGCGTCACACGTCTGTTCCAGATCTGGATCCATCCCGCCCGGGCGGGCGGCGCGCCCACCCGGGGCGCCCGGCCCTTTCCCCGGGGCGACCGGGCGGACCGCTTCGTCCCCCTCGCTTCGGGCTTCTCCGAGGACGCAGAGGCCCTGCCCATCCGCACCCCTGGCCGCGTGCTCGGGGCGACCCTGGAGGCGGGCGGCACGATCGACTACGCCCTGGGGGCCGACCGCAAGGCCTACCTCGTCCCGGCGCGCGGGGCTGTGGAGGTGAACGGCGTCCGTGTCGGGACACGGGACGGGGTGGCCATCGCCGACGAGCCCCGCCTGCGGATCACCGCCCTGGAAGACGCCGAGCTGGTGATGGTCGATACGGCCTGAGCCGCAGGCCTACCGGCCCCAGTCCCGAGCCAGGCGATCGAGCAGACGGACCCCAAAGCCAGCCGATCCTGCGGGCTTGACGGCGTTTGCTGCGCCGTAGGCGACGCCGGCGATGTCGATATGGGCCCAGGGAATGTCGCGGCTGACGAACTCGCCGATGAACCAGGCCCCGGTTCCGGCCCCCGCTCCACCGTCTCCGGTGTTCTTGATGTCGGCGATGGTGGAGGCCGTATCCTTTGCATAGCTGGGATGGAGCGGCAGCTTCCAAAGGACCTCGCCCGTCTGCTCGCCCGCCGCCATCACACGGTCGAGCAGGGCGTCCCCGCGGCCGAACAGGCCGGCGTAGTCGTCGCCCAGTGCCGTCCGTACCGCGCCCGTCAGGGTGGCCAGGTCGACGATGGCTGAAGGCTTCAGGTTGCGCTCGGCCCAGACCAGGGCGTCGGCCAGGACCAGCCGCCCCTCGGCGTCGGTGGAGATGATCTCGATGGTCTTGCCATTCATGGCCGTCAGCACGTCGCCCGGGCGGATCGCGGCGCCGTCGGGCATGTTCTCGGCCAGGGCGGAGATGGCGACCACGTTTACGGACGCGCCCGACTTCGCCAGGGACAGGACCGCCCCGGTCACCGAGGCGGCGCCGGACATGTCCATCTTCATGTCGCCCATGCCGGCGCCGGGCTTGATGGAAATGCCCCCGCTGTCGAAGGTGATGCCCTTGCCCGCCAGGACCAGGGGACCGCCTGCGGGGGCGCTGGCGCCCCGGTAGCGCACGACCAGGAGCCGAGGCGGCCGGGCCGAACCCATGCCCACGCCAGTCAGGGCGCCCATGCCTAGGCGACGCATGGCCGTCTCATCCAGGACCTCGATCGTCACCCCCGGAACGCCGGCGAAGGCCGCCCGGGCGCTGTCGACGAAGGCCTGGGGATACATCAGGTTGGCGGGAAGGTTGGAGACGTCCCGGGCCCACTGGACCGCCTCGACCAATGCCTGGCCGCGACCCCGAAAGATCGCCTCCGCTCCCAACGCCCCGGCGCCCGTGTAGACGACGCCCCCGGGCGCGGTCGTCGGACGGTCTGAGCTCAGGAGGTCGGAACGATACTCGCCGATGCCAAAGCCCACGGCCAGGGCGGCGAGGCCTTCTGCGGAAAGCGATCCGGCTGACACCGTGACCGGCGACTTCACCTTGGCCAAGGACCGACCCAGAGCCTCGCCGGCGCCCTGCAGGCTGGCGCCTTGCGGCGACTTGCCCAGTCCCAGGACGACGACCTGCTCAAGCCCGCTAAAGGCCCTCAGGGCCAGCATGTCTCCGCTGGAGAAGTCAAACGCCGCCGACTCGACCGCCCGGCGGAGGCCGGCGCCCGCGTCCGGCGTAAGGAGGACAGAGGCTCGCTCCGAGGCCTCTGCGGCGGAGCCGGCGGCGATCACGAGGACGCCGGATTTCGGCGCGGCCGTCTCGGCGAAGCTTACCGGCCGTCGGAAGGTGGCCGAGGACCAGGTGGCGGTCTCCGCCGACGACGCCGAAGCCTTGGCCGCAGCGAGGGCGGGGGCGGGTGCAAGGACCGGGACGACCAGGGCGAGGCTCAGGCCGGCCAGGGCGAGGGGACGGAACGGGGTCATGAAGGGGCCCTGAGTTTGGAGAGAAGGGAAGGCGTCACCACAGACTAGTGCCGGAAAACGCGCACGCCCGTGAAGGCCATCGTCACGTCGGCGGCGTCCGCCGCAGCGATCACCTCCTCGTCGCGGATCGACCCACCCGGCTGGATCACAGCCGTGGCGCCCGCCTCCGCCGCCTGGATGAGGCCATCGGCGAAGGGGAAGAAGGCTTCCGAGGCGCAGGCGGATCCCTTGGCGAGGCTCCCCGGCAGGCCCGCCTGCTCGGCCGCCTCGCCGGCGCGGATAGCCGCAATGCGCGCGGAGTCGCGACGGTTCATCTGGCCTGCGCCTATGCCTGCGGTCTGGCCCTCCCTGGCGAAGACGATGGCGTTGGACTTGACGTGCTTGGCCACGGTGAAGGCGAACAGCATGTCCTCCACCTCCCGGGGGGTGGGCTTGCGCTTGGTGACGATCTTCAGGTCCGCTGCGGTGAGGCGCGAGGCGTCGCGGCTCTGCACCAGAAATCCTCCGGCCACCTGCTTGAAGACCTCGCCCGGCGCCAGGGGGTCGGGCATGCCGCCAGTCAGCAGAAGGCGCAGGTCCTTCTTCTTGGCGAACAGGGCGATAGCGTCCTCGTCGGCCTCGGGGGCGACCACCACCTCGGTGAAGATCTTGATGATCTCCTTCGCCGCGGCCGCGTCCAGGCGCCGGTTGACCGCCACGATGCCGCCGAAGGCCGAGACGGGGTCGCACTGCAGGGCGCGGGCGTAGGCGGTCGTGAGGTCCGCCCCCAGGGCGACGCCGCAAGGATTGGCGTGCTTGATGATGGCCACGGCGGCCGAGGCCTGGGGATCGAACTCCGCCACCAGCTCGATGGCCGCGTCAGTGTCGGCGATGTTGTTGTAGCTGAGGGCCTTGCCCTGCACCTGGCGGGCGGTCGCGACCCCGGTCCGCGGCGCCTCCTCGACATAGAATGCGGCGGCCTGGTGCGGGTTCTCGCCGTAGCGCAGGGTCTGGGCCAGCTTGCCGGAGAAGTTCCGCCGCCTCGGCGCCGTCTCGCCCAGCTCGCGGGCGAACCAGGTGGAGATGGCCGCGTCGTAGGCCGCCGTGCGGGCGTAGGCCCGGGCCGCCAGGGCCTTTCGAAGGGCCAGGGAGGTCGGTCCGTCCGCCGCCAGCTCGGCCAGCACCTCCTGGAGGTCCTCCAGCTCGGTACAGACGGCCACATAGCCGTGGTTCTTGGCCGCCGAACGGATCATGGCCGGGCCGCCGATGTCGATGTTCTCGATGGCGCTGGCGAAGTCGCCGCCGGCCGCCACGGTCTTCTCGAAGGGGTAGAGGTTCACGTAGACGAGGTCGATCTCGCCGATGCCGTGCTCGGCCATGGCGGCGGCGTGGGCGGGGGCGTCGCGGACGCCGAGAAGGCCCCCGTGCACCACCGGGTGCAGGGTCTTCACGCGGCCATCCATCATCTCAGGGAAGCCGGTCAGGTCCGAGACGTCCTTCACCGGAAGGCCGGCGGCGGCGATGGCCGCCCGGGTCCCGCCGGTGGAGACCAGCTCCACGCCCCCTTCCGCCAGGGCCCGGGCCGCCTCGACCAGGCCAGTCTTGTCGGAGACCGAGATCAGGGCGCGGCGGACGAAGACGCGATCAGGCGCGGGCGGGAAGTCAGGGGCGGCAGGCATGGCGCTCTCCGTGGCGGTGCGGAACCGGCGGTTCGGACGGTCGGCCCAGGCGAGCGGCGCAATGGCGTCCGTGCGCTCCCCGGTGGTGGCCCACCTGTGTCGCCAGTCACGCAGGACGGGGTCTTCTAGCGCTTCCGGCGATTCCCGGAAACCGCCGGCGGCGCTCAGCCCCGCAGGGCGGCGATGTTGGCGGCGTAGGCGTCCGGCCCGCCCCGGAAGACAGCCGTCCCGGCCACCAGGGCGGTGGCCCCGGCGTCCATGCACAGCCGGGCCGTCTCCGGCGTCACGCCGCCGTCGACTTCCAGCACGATGTCCCGGCCGCCGGCGTCGATCATCCGCCTCAGGGCCTCGATCTTGGCCAGCTGGGAATGCATGAAGGTCTGGCCACCGAAACCCGGGTTGATGGACATGACGAGGATCAGGTCCACCTCGTCCATCATCCATTCGATCACCGAGGGCGAGGTCGAGGGGTTGAAGACCACCCCGGCCCGCGCCCCCAGCTGGCGGATACGCTTCAGGGTCCGGTTCAGGTGCGGCCCGCTCTCGGGATGTACCGAGACGATGTCCGCCCCCGCCTCGATGAAGGCCTCGAGGAAGGGGTCCACGGGGGCGATCATCAGGTGGACGTCCATGGGGACGGTCGCGTGCGGCTTCAGCGCCTTCACGATGTCCGGCCCCAGGGTGATGTTCGGCACGAAGTGGCCGTCCATCACGTCAATGTGCAGCCAGTCGGCGCCGGCGGCCTGGACGGCGCGGACCTCCTCGCCCAGCCGGGCGAAGTCGGCGGCGAGGAGCGAGGGGGCGATGATCGGGCGCGGGCTCATGCCCCGGACTTAGCGGCCTGCGCCGCCTGCGCCAAGTCCCGGCGGGCCCGCCGGTTGGGACGGCGGGCGAAGCGGGCGATGAAGAAGCCGTCCGTCCCGCCGGGGCGGTGGGTCGGCAGGATGCGCAGGGTCCCGTCCGGCCGGCGGCTCTCCGGCGGGGCCCCGCCTTCCCCGGCGGCGATGGGGTCGAGGGCGAAATCCGCGCTCCGCTTCAGGAAGGCGGCGACCTGGCCCTCGCCTTCCTCGGTCTCCAGGGAGCAGACGCAGTAGACCAGCCGCCCCCCCGGGCTGACGCGCCGGGCGGCGGCGTCAAGCAGGCGGGACTGGGTGGCGGCGAGGGCGGCGATGTCCCCCGGCTTCACCGCCCAGAGCACGTCCGGATTGCGCCGGAAGGTGCCCGTGGCGCTACAGGGGGCGTCCAGCAGGACGGCGTCGAAGGTGCGCCCGTCGTCCCAGGTCGCCGCGTCGGCGACGGCGGCCTCGGCGGACAGTCCGGTGCGCTCCAGGTTCTCGCCCAGTCGGCGCAGACGGGCCGCCGAGCGGTCGAGGGCGGTGACGCTCGCCCCGCCCGCGGCGAGTTGCAGGGTCTTGCCGCCCGGGGCTGCGCACAGGTCCAGGGCCGTGAGGCCCGGGCGGGGGCGCAGCAGGCGCGCCGGGACGGCGGCGCTGGCGTCCTGGACCCACCACTGGCCCTCGGCGAATCCCTCCCAGGCGGAGACCTCCCCCCGGCGCGCCGTGCGCCAGGTGTCGGCGGACACCGGCGACAGGCCCAGGGCCTGGACCAGCGGCCCGGGCTCGCCCCGGACGGTCAGGTCGGTGTCCGGCTCCGCCGCGATCCCCGAGGCGACGGCCAGGGCGGCCGGGCGACCGAAGGCGGCGCTCCATCGGGCCAGCAGCCAGTCCGGCGCCAGGGCCTCCGGGTCGTCCAGGACAGGGGGCTCGCGCAGCAGGCCGCGCAGGACGGCGTTGACCAGGCCTTTGAAGCGGCGCGCCGTCGGAAGGGATTCCGCCAGGTCGACGCTGGCGCTGACCGCCGCGTGGGGCGGGGCGCCGAGCACCAGGGCCTGGGCGGCGCCGAGGCGCAGGACGTTCCTCACCACCTCCGGCGGCGGACGGGGGATGCGCGCGTCGAGGGCGCGGTCGAGGGGCCCGAGCCTCCGCAGGACTGTCAGGACCAGCATTCGGGCGAAGGCCCGGTCCCGGGGCTCAAGCCCGGCGTTGGGCGGGGCGTCGTCTTCCATGGGCTCCATCTAGGCGTCCGCGCCCGCAAACGCCAGTTGCCCTTGCGCCCGGAACCGGGCACGGGGGCGCCGTGACCGAACCCCGATCCCCCACAGGCCTCCCGGCACGCCGCGCCGCTCTGGACCTGCTCACCGCCGCCCTGTCCCGCCGGGCGGGCCTTGAGGACGATTCGGCCGCCCCGGGGCTCGCCGGGCTGGAGCCCAGGGACCGGGCCTTCGCGCGCATGCGGGTCCTGACGGTGCGGCGAAGGCTCGGACCCCTCGACCGCGCTCTCGACGCGCGCATCCCCCGCCCGCCGCCGGAGGTGGTGAGGAACATCCTGCGCCTCGGCGCCGCCCAGGCCCTGGTGCTCGGCGCCCCGCCCCACGCGGCGGTCAGCGCCAGCGTCGACCTGGCGGAATCCCTTCCGACGGCGCGCCGTGCGCCAGGTGTCTGCGGACACCGGCGACAGGTCCAGGGCCTGGACCAGCGGCCCGGGCTCGCCCCGGATTGTC
>JBJTFE010000140.1:0-5704 GCA_046093265.1 Phenylobacterium sp.
TCGCGAACCCGGACGACGCGGCCCTCGAGGCTGCGCACCGGAGTGTCGGCCACGGACTCCAGGGTCTCGAAGGCGCCGCCCGTCTTGACGTTGAACCGGCGATCGCCCGCCTGGAGGGCGCCCACGGGGGCCTCGGCGCCCCGCGCTCGTAGGGCGTCGGTGACGGCGGTGGCGGGAAGCTGGAGCGCTGCGAGCCTGGCCAGGTCGAGGGAGACACGAACTTCCGAAGTCGGCGCCCCCCAGTAGCGGGCCTGTCGGACGCCCGGCGTCCGGGCGAGGTCCTCACGCAGGCGCTCCGCGGCCTTTTCGAGCCGCCGCATGGGCAGGGTGTCGCTGACCAGGGCCACCTGGACGATGGCCACCTCGGTGGTCCGCGCCCGGCGGACCTCCAGCCTGACAATGCCGTCCGGAAGGGTCGGGCGCAGGGCGTTCACCTCGCGCACCACCTCGTCGTACTTCCGCTCGGGATCGACGTCGTAGGTGAACTCCACGTCCACGACGCCGACGCCATCCTGGCTGGTGGAGCGGATCTGGGCGACTGAATCGAGGCCGTCGATCGCCTCCTCTATGGGATCGACGATCAGCTGCTCCACCTCGGCCGGCTCGGCGCCAGGCAGGACCGCCTGGACGATGACGATCGGCAGGGGGAAGTGCGGGTCCTCCGACCGCGGGGTCGAAAGAAAGGCGTTGATCCCCAGGGCCGCCAGCAGGGCGAAGGCGACGAGAGTGAACTGCCAGCGGCGGACCGCAAAGCCGGCGATATCGAGGTTCATTTGACGGCGCCGGACAGGGCGCTGGCGTCGGCGATCCGGACGCGCTCGCCATCGCTGAGGAAGCCGCCGCCGGCGGTGACCACCCGGTCGCCCGCGGCGAGACCGCGAAGGCGCGCATGGTCGCCGTCAAAGCCGAGGAAGACGACCTGCGTGCGGGTCACCCGGTCGCCCTTGAGGCGGAAGACATAGGCCTTCTGCCCGCTGGCCTCGATCACGGCTTCGGCGGGCGCGCGGACGACGTCCTGGACCCCGTCGGCGGCCGGGAAGACCGCCTTGGCGGTGAGGCCGCTCCGCAGTTCCGGCCGGCCCTGCACCTCGATCTCCACCGCCACGGCGCCGGTGCGGGGGTCCGCACCCTGGCCGACCCTAACCACCCGTCCCGCGAGCGCTTCGCCGGGCAGGGAGTCGACGAACGCCCTCACCTCCTGCCCGATGGCGACCCTCGAGATGTCGCGATCGGCGACCGGAACGCGCAGCACGAGGGGGCTGGAGAGATCGGCGATCCGCAGGACGGTCTGACCCGGCTGGACCACTTCGCCGGCCTGGGCCAGGCGCTCCAGAACCACGCCGCCGGCGGGGGCGACAAGGCGCGCCCAACGTCCGTCGAAGGCTGCGGAATCGTAGGCCGCCTGGGCCGCCTTTACGGCGCTGCGCCGGTCCTCGAGCCTCTGGTTGCTGACATAGCCCTGGGCGAAAAGGGCCTCATCCCGGCGCAGGTCCCGCCGGGCGCGCTCAAGGTCGGCCTCGGACTGGGTGACCCGGGCGTTGACCGCCGAAGGGTCGATCCTGGCCAGGACCTGCCCCGCCGCGACCGCATCGCCGGCGTCGACCATCAGGGCGGTCATCACCCCGCCGACCCGGAAGGCGAGGTTCATCTCGCGTTGACGCTCCAGCGTTCCCGTGACCGCGAGCCCGTTCAGTGCGCCGTCCGCTTCCACCACTGCGGTCTCGACCGTGGCGGGCGGCGCTGACTTCGGAGCATCCTTCGGGCTGCAGGCCGTCAGAAGGAGCGTTCCCAGTCCCAATGCGGCGATAATGCGGACCGGAATTGCCGAGGGGGGGCGAAACAAAGACATCACGCCGAACCAAAAATCCTATCCATGATCACTTATCACTGATAAGTCGGGTGTCATTGTCAAGCTGATCGCAGGCCGACCTGGATGAATTCGCCGTCATGATAGGGGCGCAGGGACGCTCACCCCGTAAGCCGCGCGGGCGGGGCGCCGAGCGACGGGAGGAGATCCTCGACGCGGCCCAGAACCTCTTCGCCCGACAGGGCGTCTTCGGCGTTTCGACGCGGGAAATCGCCGCGTCGCTCGGGCTGTCCCAGCCGGCGCTCTACACCCATTTCCGAAACAAGGAGGATATCCTTGCGGAGCTTGTCGAGCGAGCCTTCAGCGAACTGGGGCGGCGCATGATCGCTCTGCCTGTCGCCGAAGTGACGGGTCGAGCCGCCCTTTTGCGTATGGGCAGAATCTACATCGATTTCGGCCTTGAGCAGCCGGACGCCTATCGCATCGCCTTCATGCTGGAGAAGCGCCGATCCCAGGCGGAGTCCCTGCATCCGAGAATCCTTGCGGCGGGAAGGGACATCTTCGAGGACTTTCAGTCACGTGTCGCGCAGCTCGTCTCTGCAGGACTGACCCGTCCCGGCGAGGCCAGACTCCTGACCCAGTCGCTGTGGGCGGGGCTCCATGGCCTGGTTTCGCTGCTCCTTGCCCGGAGCCAGTTCTCGTGGGATGAAACCGAGACCCTGATCACCCGGCACCTGGAGCTCCTGGCCGACGGCGTGCTAGCGGCGGAGCCCCTCAGCCCCCGCCGTTGATGTTGATCTTCTGGCCGTTGGCGTAGGGGTTGGCCGAAGAGACCAGCCAGGTCACGGCGGCGGCTACGTCCTCGGGGGTGGAGACCCGGCCGAAGGGCGAGCGGGCGTCCAGTTCGTGGATGTCGGCGATGCCGGTCGTCGCCTTGGTCAGGCGCTTGCCCATCTCGGTGACCGTCAGGGAGGGGGCGACGATGTTGCAGCGGATGCCGTGGGCCCGCTCTTCCTTGGCGACGGTCAGGGCCAGGGCCTCCATGGCCGCCTTGGCCATGTTGTAGGGCCCGCCTCGGGCAGCCATTCCCATCGTGGCGACGGATGAGATCATGATGATGTCGCCCCGGCCACGGGTGCGCATCTGCGGGATCAGCAGCTTGCAGAGGTAGTGCGGCCCGAAGGCGTGGACGCGGACCACCCGCTCCATCTCGGCCGGGTCCGTGTCGGCCACCGACTGGCCGCGGCTGGCGATGCCGGCGTTGTTGACCAGGATGTCGACCCCGCCGAAGTCCCGGACCACGGCCTCGGCCATGGCCGCGTCCTGGTCGAAGTCCTCCACGGCGGCGGCGTAGGTGCGGACGGTCCGGCCCATGGCCCGGATCTCGGCGGCGGTCTCCTCGGCGGCGTCCGCGTCGGAGCGGTAGTTCACCGCCACGTCGGCGCCGGCCTCGGCCAGGAACAGGGAGATGGCCCGGCCGATTCCCCGGCCCCCTCCGGTGACAAGGGCGACGCGCCCCGAAAGATCGATCTGCATGGCCCTGGTCTCCTCCTGTCCGGATTTTCTCCTTCCTAGCCGAGGCCGGCGGGCGGGTCAGGGAGTTTCTTGCAGCCGGGTCCCTTGACAGGGGGGAGTGGCGCGCGCCGGATCGGTCCGGACGGTTCGGGAGGATGGGCGGCGTGATCGGGGACGACGGGAGAAGGGGCCGAGACCCGGAGGGCTCGGATGCTGGAAACTGAGACGACGACGGCGGACTGCCCGCCCCTGCGCCAGAGGCCCTGAGATGCGTGGCGGAACCTTCGGCGCGGTTCTCGCAGTCCTGGTGCTGGGCGGCCTCGGTCCAGTCTCGCGAGGCCCGGATCCGGGCCTTCGTTACGTCGTTGCAGGCGCCGGACCGCTGGTCCTGAGGGAGGGCCCCTATCCAGGCGCGCCGGCGGCCGGAACCCTGTCGCCTGCTGACCGGGACCTGGTGCTGACAGGGCGCTGGGCCATGGGCGTTGACGGTCCGCTCTGGGAGGTCCTGCGTCCTGACGAAGACGCCCGCCCCGCCTGGGCGGCGGCCGCAAAGCTTACGCCTGGCGCGGCTGACCCGGGACCCTTTCCCCTTCATTGCTCGGGCACGGAGCCCTTCTGGGGCCTTAGGCTGACGGCGGGCAGAGCCCGGATGAGCCGGCCCGGACAGGCGGACAGCTTCCTCCGCGCGGGTGCGCGACGGGGCGCCTCAGGCGATCCGCGGGTCTTCGTCCAGAACCTGACCGGGCCCGGCCGGTCCGCCGGCCAGGCCGTGGTCATCCGCCGCGCCGCCGGGTGTTCCGACGGCATGTCCGACCTGTCCTATCCCTACGAGACCGTCGTCACGCTGCCCTCCGGGGAGGTCCTCGCCGGCTGTTGCCGCCGGGCAGGGGACTGAGACGGGATTTGACGCAGCCCCGGCCAGGGGTCAGCCTGCCCCGGTCATACCCGGAGATCCCGACCATGCCCGCCCCCGCCAACACCGAGTTCGATATCCGAGGCGTCAATCATATCGCCCTGGTCTGCCGCGACATGGCCCGGACCGTGGAGTTCTACCGCGACGTCCTGGGCATGCCGCTGGTGAAGACCATCGAGCTGCCCATGAAGTCGGGCCAGCATTTCTTCTTCGACATCGGGAACGGGGACTGCCTGGCCTTCTTCTGGTTCCCGGACGCACCGGCGAACGCCCCCGGCGTCTCCTCGCCGCGCACCCTGCCGCACGAGGGCGGGTTGGTCACCGCCCACGGCTCCATGAACCACCTCGCCTTCAACGTGCCGGTCGAGAAGTTCGACGCCTATGTCGAGCGGCTCAAGGCCAAGGGGATCGAGGTCTCGCCGGTCTTCAACCACGACAATTCGACCTTCCAGGTCAGCGCCGAGGTGACCGACGACGTCTTCGTCCGCTCGGTCTACTTCTTCGACCCCGACGGAGTCTGCCTGGAGTTCGCCGCCTGGACCCGGCCCATGGGGCCCGCGGACGTCGAGCACGAGGCGGCGACGGCCGATGGAGGCCGCAGCCAGGGTCTGGTGCTGGACGCCGCCGGCGCTCCCATCCAGACCGTCCGGACAGGGGGCTGAGGCCATGCCCGTCCTGCGCCAGGTTCCCCGCGACGAAGTCACCTCGGACCTCATCCACCGCTACTATGACCTGTTGTTCGGCCCAGGCCGGGACCCGGTGGCCGAGCCCGGCACCGCCACCGGGACGCCCGGCGACTGGTGGACCGTCTTCGCCCTGGCGCCGGACATCTTCCGCCACGCTGTGGAGGGCTTCGCGGTCTACCGACATCCGGACCGGAAGATCGATCCGGTCTTGCGTGAGCTGGGCCAGACCCGGGCGGGATGGGCCCATGGCAGCCAGTTCGTCTTCTCCCAGCACTGCAAGTCCCTGCGGGGCCTGGGCGTGCCGGAGGCGAAGATCGCGGCCGTGCCTTACTGGACGGTCTCCGACGTCTTCAGCGCCCAGGAGCGCGCGGTCCTGGCTTACGCCGACTGCCTGACGACAGGCTCGGGCCGGACGCCGCCGGAGGTGTTCCAGGCCCTGCGCGCCTTCTGGGGCGACGAGGAGATCCTGGAGTTCACCTACATCACCGCCCTCTACGGCATGCACGCCATCATGACCCGGGCCCTCCGGCTGGAATTCGACGACAGGGACGATCCCATCGCCGAGGTCGCCGCGCCTGAAGGCTTCTCGGCGGCGGATTTCCTGAGCGCGCGGCCGGATCGTCGCTGAGTCCAAAGGCAAGGGCTTCCGGCCATCCTGGGATAGAGCTAACCTTCGCCCTCGTCCCTTTAGGAGGGGCCAGCACGGAGACGCAAGATGGCGGACAAGAAGGCGGTCGTGGCGGGCAAGGCCCCCATTCCGGTCGAGGTCGAGGCCGGCAAGGC